>CAZYSF010000584.1:0-21342 GCA_964649635.1 uncultured Anaerolineales bacterium
GGACGTCGATGTTTTTCAGGTTGTTATGGCGCGCCCCCCGGACCGAAAGCCAGTGCCCGTTGGGGGAGCGCCGGCCGCTGGCATGCTCGGATTGGCGGGTTCCGGCCGCGACGCTCCCTTCGCCGCTGAGATACTTCCCCGTCAGCGACTCCGGGTTGCGGCGGATGTCGGCGGGCTTCCCGCTGGCGATGATCCGCCCGCCCAGCACGCCCGCGCCCGGCCCGAAATCCACCACGAAGTCCGCGGCCTCGATCGTCTCGCGGTCGTGTTCTACGACGATCACCGTGTTTCCCAGATCCCGCAGCCGGATGAGGGATTCGAGAAGCCGACGGTTGTCGCGGGCGTGCAGCCCGATCGACGGCTCGTCGAGGATGTACATCACCCCCACCAGCCCGGAGCCGATTTGCGATGCCAGCCGGATGCGCTGGCCCTCGCCGCCGGAAAGGGTCGGCGCGGAGCGTTCCAGAGTCAGATAGTGCAGCCCGACATTCATTAAAAACTCAAGCCGCGCGACGATTTCCTTGATTAGTTCCCCGGCGATCTGCGATTGCGCCGAAGAGAGCTCCAGGGTGGTGAAGAACTGAAGCGCATCACCGATCGAGAGCGCGTGCACGTCGACGATCGACTTGCCGGCGAACCGTACCGATGTCGCTTCCGGGCGCAGCCGGGTCCCGTGGCAGACGGGGCACTCCTGGTACGACATGAACTGCGAATACCATTCGCGCATCCCCTCCGATTGCGTTTGATGGTAACGGCGGGCGATGGAGGGAATGACCCCTTCGTAGGTGGATTCCCAGGAACCCTGTCCCCCTTTTTCGTTGCCCCATTCCCACCGCACGCGCACGCGTTCGTCGCCGTGAAGCATCCCCCGGCGGGCCTTCTCGGGAATCTGCTTCCAGGGCGTGTCGAGCGAAAATTTGTAATGCCGCGCAAAATTGACCGCGATCATGCGCGCGGATTTCGAGGTTTTAAACGTGCCCCAGGCGCGAATGGCGCCGTCACGAATGGATTTTTCCGGATCGACGAATTTATCCGGATCAAAATTGAATTTCTGGCCCAGCCCGTTGCACTCGGGGCACATGCCGATGGGTGAGTTGAAGGAGAACATCGGCGGGGAGAGCGGGGGGAACGAGATCCCGCAATGCGCGCACGCGTTCTGCTCGCTCATTTCGAGCTCTTTGCGCACACCGGTGGAGATGACAACGGTTCCATTGCCCACCCGCAGCGTGGTTTCGACCGAATCCGCCAGGCGCATGCGGAAATCCGAATCGGCTTCGGCCGGGAGCACGAGCCGGTCGATGACGATCTCGATGTCGTGTTTGCGGGTTTTCGCAAGCCGGATGGTCTGATCCAATTCCGTCACAACCCCGTTCACCCGCGCCCGTTGATACCCGCTGGCCTTGGCCTCCAGGAGCACGTCTTCGTGGGTCCCCTTCCGCTTGCGGACGATCGGCGCGAGCAGTAGCAGCTTGGTACCCGGCCGCAGAGCGAGGATTTGATCCACAATCTGGGTCGAGGTCTGGCGGCTGACCGGGCGGCCGCAGCGCGGACAGAAGGGCGAACCGGCGCGCGCGAACAGGACCCGCAGGTAATCGCTGATCTCCGTCACGGTCCCGACGGTCGAACGCGGATTCTTGGAAACCGCTTTCTGCTCGATCGCGATCGCAGGGCTTAATCCGCCGATGTAATCGACGTGCGGTTTTTCCATCTGCCCGAGAAACTGACGGGCATAGGCGGAGAGGGATTCCACATACCGGCGCTGCCCTTCGGCGTACAGCGTGTCGAAGGCCAGCGAGGATTTCCCGGATCCGGAAACGCCGGTGAAAACGATGAATTTATCCCGGGGAAGCTGTAGCGTGACGTCCTTAAGGTTATGCTCCCGGGCTCCCCGGACGATGATGCAGTTGGATTCAGTCGCAGGCATGTGCGGGCCTATAAGGATGGCGAGGTCGCCGAAACAGAGTGTGAAACGGTTGGGAATCCGCGGGACAAAGAATTCGCCGTTAAGGAATTTCCAATCCGCATTCTACCAGCAGCGATGATTCCATGGGAGGGGGATTTTAAAACGGCGGCGAATAAGGAACCGAAAAATCAGGATCCGGGGGCGCGGGGTTTGGCCGTGCGCGGATGATACATTGCCAGCCCGACCACGATCATCGCCGCTCCGAACAACAACCCGATGCTCTGCAGCGTTCCCAGATGGGGGGAACCCGGCAGCGGATGGCTCCCCAAGCCGATCAGGTCCGCGGTGCAGGAAACCGCCACCAGCACGTACCCCGTGGCGGCCAACCGCGCGCCGACATCCTCGCGGATGGTGACCGGCTGGTTGGGCGGACGGAATAATTTTTCTATCGCGAAGGAGGAGAGGACCACGAACCCCAACCCGAAAAGAAACACGACCACCTGGAGGTAGCCGATGACCGGCGAGCGGTCCAATCCGAAAATCCACGGCTGCATTCCGAGGAGGAAAAGCCCCAAACCGATAAAATCCAGAACCAGGAAGAAGGTCAGCCAGCGCGGGCGCATGGTAGGCGGGTTGGTCGTCATGGGGCGATTATACGCTTATCGAACTGCCAGCCAAAGGGCGGCGAGGTAGCATGCGAGGATAAGGAAGAAGGCCAGCGGCAGTCGCCGCGAAAGCGGATGGCGGTCCACCGCGTACGGATTGCCCGTATAGGGATCCAGCTCCAACTTCCAATCCGGGCCGAGCAGCCAGGCCAGCGCCGCGCCCGCCGCCAGGCCGCCGATGTGACCCCATAGATCGATCCCCGGGGAAAAACTGATCACCAGGTTCATCATGATGATGAAGAGGACGTTGTACAGCATCGAGCGGCCGACGGGTCCGAGCAGGCGCGAATGCCGGAAGAGAAAAACGGCCAGCGCGCCGATCAGCCCGAAGACCGCGCCCGACGCGCCCAGGGAGTAGGACGGCGTAAAAAGAAAACTGGCGAATCCGCCGGCCACGCCGGAGAAGAAATAGATCATTAAAAACCGCGCGTAACCCAGCGGCCGTTCGATCTGCCGGCCGACGTTGTAGAGCGCGTACATATTAAAGATGATATGCAGCGGGCTGCCGTGGAAAAAGATCGGGGTGATCAGGCGCCAATACTCGCCCGCCATGATATTCTGGTTGATCTTTAATCCGTAAAACGTGAAGGCGTCTCCGAGGATCACCTGCCCAAGGTACACCAATCCGGTGACGGCCATGATCCCGTACGTGAAGACCGGAGCAACGCCCGGCACCGGGACCGCCCGGACGCGCGGGACGGAGGGCGATTCCGGGGTTTGAATCACAGCACGGTCTTTCTCGGCGCGGTGCGGCAGTGCTCGGCCCGGATGATGGAGATGATCGTGTCGACTGTATCCTCCAGGCGGCCGTCCGCATTGACCACAAGATAATCGAATTCGGGAACACGCTGCATCTCCGCGGATGCCGTCTGGAGCCGGAGCTCCACCTGGCCGGCGGAGTCGGCGCCGCGCGCCAGCAGCCGGTGTTTTAGTTCCTCCCGGGAGGCGGCCGTCAAAAAGATCGAGACCGCCCCCGGATATTGGCGGCGGACCGTCGCGGCGCCCTGGATGTCGATCCGGAGGATGACGTCCTTTCCGGAATCCATCGCCTCGCGCACCGGCCGCTTGGGGATGCCCTTGTACTGGCCGTAAACCACGGCGTGTTCCAGCAGTTCATCCGTGCGGATCATTTCCTGGAATTCGGCTTCCGACACGAAGCGGTAATCCCGCCCGTCAGCTTCACCGGGACGGGGCGGGCGCGAGGTCACGTTGACTACGAATTCGAAAGGCACCCCGCGCTCCATCATCCGGCGGACGACGCTGTCCTTTCCGGACCCCGCGGTTCCGGAAAGGATGATCAGCAAAGGAATGTGTTTCTGTTCGAAGCTTTCGGGAACCATGCTTTCCTCTTGCTATAATATCCGCCGGAGCGTTTATCCCGGAGGAGGTTTGTCATGCCCTTATACGAATACCGGTGTCTGGATTGCCGGCGCCGCGTGTCCGTGTTCCAATCCTACTCGGACTACGGAAAAATTCAACCCGCCTGCCCGGAATGCGGCGGAAAACGGCTGGACCGGCTGATTTCGCGTATCCGGTTCGCCCGTTCCGAAGAGTCCCGTCTGGAGAATCTCGCGGATCCGACCGCCTGGGGCGATGTCGATGAAAGCGATCCCCGCGCGATGGCCAGAATGATGCGCCGCATGGGCAATGAACTGGGCGAAGAAATGGGGCCGGAATTCAACGAGACCGTCGACCGCCTGGAGGACGGGGAGGATCCGGAACAGATCGAAAAAACCATGCCGGATCCGGGCGGCGGCGTAAACGCCGGCGGATTGGACGATCTCGAAGATTGAATCCGCTCAGCCGCCGGGATCCAGCCGGGCGGACACCGCTTTTCTCAACGCCTTCCAGACTTCTTCCTCTTTGTGCTCCGCATCGATCCGCGTCCAGCGTCCGGGTTCCTCCTGCAACAACTCCAGATACCCCTGCCGGACCCTGCGGTGGAATTCCACCTCGAGGGCATCCAGCCGGTTCCAATCGCTGTCGCTCCGCCTGCGCCGGGCCAGGCCGACTTCGACTGGAAGATCGAGCAGCAAGGTCATATCCGGCATCAACCCTTCGGTGGCGAAAGTGCTGATCGTGCGCAGGATCCCCAGATCCAGGCCGTGCCCAT
Source organism: uncultured Anaerolineales bacterium (assembly GCA_964649635.1). Lineage (GTDB taxonomy): Bacteria > Chloroflexota > Anaerolineae > Anaerolineales > RBG-16-64-43 > JAFGKK01. The sequence continues at coordinate 4,682 of CAZYSF010000584.1, forward strand.
ACCCCTGATAGGCCAGAGTCGAATCCGAATAGCGGTCGCACACCACCGTCCCGCCGCGCGCCAGGTGCGGGCGGATCATCCGGCTGACCAGCTGGGCGCGCGACGCGCAGAAGAGCAGAATTTCCGCGCGCGGTTGCATTTCCGTGTTGGCGTGATCGTTGAGGATCGCGCGGATCTGGTCGCCGATTGCGGTCCCGCCCGGCTCGCGGGTCAGCAGCACGTCGCGCCCTATGCTGCGCAGGTATTCCGCGAGGCGCGGCGCGTGGGTGGATTTCCCGCTGCCCTCGGGGCCTTCCAGGGTGATGAAAAAGCCTTTGGCGATGGCGCTTGGCATCAGCTGCGGTAGATCCGCACGCGGCGGCGCGGCTCCTTTCCGAAGGATTGGGAAAGCAGATTGGACTGGCGCGCCATCTGATGCTGCAGGCGGCGGATGTAGGCCGAGGTCGGGGCGAGATCGATCGAGCGCGACCCGTTGAGAATTTCATCGATGGCCGACTGTGTTTCCTGCATCGCCGAATCGAGGGAATGGTTGGCCGAGGGGGTGTGCCCCAGGTTGAACAGTTCCGAGAGAAAATGCTCCATCTGCCCGACGGTGTTGGAACGCAGGACGTAGATCGGAGTCCCGCCGCGTTCCGCGTCCTCGATTAATGGCGGCCGGCGGCGGTAATAGGATTTTATGGTGACGATCGCCTCGGCCTGGCCCGCATCCCCGACCACGGTGGCGGGCACCTGCAGGTATTTCGCCGCCTGCTCCAGCCGGTTCTTCGCCACGCCGTACGGGTAGACCCGGATCGGGCGCCCGCGTGAGGGCGGGATGTGCGGCGGGGTGGGAGAGTACGGCAGGCTGTCGTCGGCCGGGCTGGGTTCGTACGGGCGTGGCGTGCCGCTCCAAGGCATCGACATTTCCGAGGACGGGCTGCGGCGGGCGCGCTCGCGGCCGGCGGGAACCGCCGGGGCGGCGGTCTCCTTGTGGACTTCCCCCTGCTCGTCCACGTAGCGCAGCTGCGGGGGCAGGGGGCGGCCGCGCAGGATCGCATCCACCGCAGCGGCGACATCATGATGCACCGCCAGCCGTTCACGATCCTGGATCTCCACCAGGATTTCGAAGGTGGGGGGCGCGCGGCGCTCCAATACGGTCTTTTGCGTGCCCCGCCGGCGGGCTTCCTCGTCCGAAAGCGTGACTGATTCGATTCCTCCGACCAGATCGGCCAGGGTGGGGTTGAGTAGTATATTATCGATGGTGTTGCCGTGGGCCGTGCCGATGAGCTGAACCCCGCGCTCGGCGATCGTGCGCGCGGCGGCCGCCTCCAGCTCCCGGCCGATCTCATCGATGACGATCACTTCCGGATTGTGGTTTTCCACCGCCTCGATCATCACTTCGTGCTGGAGCGAAGGGGCGCGCACCTGCATGCGCCGCGCCCGGCCGACCGCCGGATGGGGAACGTCGCCGTCGCCGCCGATTTCGTTCGACGTATCGACGATCACCACCCGCTTGGTCTCGGCCAGGATGCGCGCGGCTTCGCGCAGCATGGTGGTTTTTCCGACCCCCGGCCGGCCCAGAAGCAGGATGCTTTTTCCGGAAATGACCAGGTCCTGGATGATGTCGATCGTTCCATAGACCGCACGCCCCACCCGGCAGGTCAGCCCGACGATGTGCCCGCGGCGGTTGCGGATGGCGGAGATGCGGTGCAGAGTCCGCTCCAACCCGGCGCGGTTGTCGGCGTCGAAATCCCCGATCCGGCTGACGACGTAGTCGATGATCTCGGAGGCGACTTCGCGCTCTTCGAGCACCTTTTCCCCGTCCAGATAGCGCGCGGTGGGCACCCGGCCGAGATCGAGGATGATCTCCTGGAGGATATCCCAGCGGCCGTCTTTGCGCAGCGCCGAGCTGATCCCTTCGGGCAGGACGCTCAGCATGATGTCGAGGTTATCGGTGATGCGCCGTTGCGGAGTCATAGGTTTTGTGATTTACCGACGAGGTGTAAGTGGTGGCCTGGGGGACTGGTTTGTCCACCGCGCCAAGCGGCAGGCTTTCCGTCAGCGGGACCGGGACGACCACCCGGCGGATGAGCACCACCCGCCTGCTCATCAGGGAAAATCCGTTGTCCTGAAGCAAACGCCCCGCCCAGTTCTGATAGGATCGCACGCACACGTAGATCGGATCCTGCGGCCGGAGGTTCAGCGCGCCCAGCCAGTACGAGATCCACTCCGCGGTATGGCGGGCCCCGGGGTGGAAGATGGGTTCCATCCACATCCCGCGCGGCCCCGAGCGCAGATTAAAGAAACCGACCAGCGCGCCCTCCTCGAAAATCATCCACCCTTTCGGCCGCCGGGGGAATCCCTCCGCTTGATGCACCAGTGCGGGAACAATGGAACAGTATAGCGCATGTGCCGCCGATGCGTCGCCATCCTGAAGGGGGCGGATTGCCCCTTTCGGCGCTGAGAGCGGCCGGGGAAACGGAGGCGTTCCTTTCCAGATATCCTGCCGGGCGTAAATGGAAAAACCCGCCCGCCGGAGGAAACCGGATTCTTCCGTGTTCTCTTCCGCATCGGCAAGAATATGCTGCGCCTGCCGGCGTCCGGCCGTGCGTACCAGCGCTTCCATTAATTCGATTCCCCCGTCGTCGCGGAAGAGTTCGCGCGGCGCGAGAAAACGCAGGCGCGAGGACGACTCTCCCAGGCGATGATCGAGCTGGACACATCCCGCCGCGTCATTCGAACGGCCGAGGATCAAGGTCTCCGGAATTAGTTCCGGAAGCAGCGGCGCCAAGACGGCGGTTCGAACGACATGAAGATCCCGGGTCAGAGCGGTTGGGGAATCCAGGCTGATGCCGCAGGGCGCAAGCGCCCGAAGCACAGGCAGATCGCGGATGTCGAAACGGTGGACCATGGTCAGCCGGAGGCCTTAACCATATCGAGGAAGAGCCGGTGAATCCGGTCGTCGGCGGTAAGTTCGGGATGGAAACATGTGGCCAGGCAATTTTTCTCGCGGGCGGCGACGATCGTGCCGTCCGGCAGCCGGGCCAGCACCGCGACTCCCTTTCCGGCGCGCACGATCGCGGGCGCGCGTATGAAAATTGCATGGAACGCCGGAGGATCGGCGGGCGGAAGCACAGGGATCTCGAGATCGATCTCGAATGAATTCCGCTGCCGTCCGAAGGCGTTGCGCTCAACGGTTATGTCCATCACCCCAAGGACGGACTGCCCGCGGCCGATATCGCGCGCCAAAACGATCGCTCCGGCGCAGGTTCCCCACAGAGCATGGCGTTTCCCGAACTCCCGCAGCGGCCCGATCATGCCGAAGGCTTCCGCCAGATTTCGGAAAGTGGTCGTTTCGCCGCCCGGGATGATCAGCCCCGAGCATCCGTCCAGGTCCGCCGGAAGCCGGACTTCGACGGCGGGCACGTTCATGCCGCTGAGCTTATTAATGTGCTCCTGGAAGTCGCCCTGCAGGGCGAGAACGCCGATGGCCATGGTTAAAAGTCGAACCGCAATTCCGTAGTCGGTTGAAATCCCATCGATTGGTAAAGCGGGCGGCCGGCATCGCTGGCGTGAAGGAAAACCGAGCCGAACCCCTGCTCGCGGCACCAATCCACTATCGTCTGCACCAGTGAGCGGGCGATCCCCTGCCGGCGAAACGCGGGTTCGGTGAATACGTTGAAGAGGAACGCCCGCTGCTGTTTGCGATGTTTTGGATTGGCGGGCCAGGGGACGACCATGATCGCGCCTCCGCCGGCAATCTCTCCCGATTCGGTTTCGGCAAGCCAGGAATGGAATGTGCCGGTGGTCATCGCCTGCGTCGCGAATTCCCTGAACTCCGCTGCATAGGCGTCGAAATCGGACGGATCGCCGATTTTCATTTCCGAGAACATCCCCATCCGGTGACGGGCGATCATCGGAATATCGGCGGGAGTCCCGCGCCGGATGCGGATTGTGGAGGCCACTACCAACCCCGGCCGGCGATGAGTTCCTCTTTCGACATCGTCGAGACCTGCCGGCCGACCATCGGCTCGCCGAGATCGCGGCTCACCTCGGCGATGATCTTGGCGTCACGGAAGTGCGTGACCGCCTTGACGATCGCCGCGGCGCGCCTGGCCGGATCCCCGGATTTGAAGATTCCCGATCCGACAAACACACCGTCCATCCCCAGTTGCATCATCAACGCGGCGTCGGCCGGAGTGGCTATGCCGCCGGCGGCGAAATTCACCACCGGCATCCGTCCGAGCTCCCTGGTTTCCTTCACCAGCTCATACGGCGCGCCGATCGATTTGGCGAATGCCATCAGTTCCTCGTCCGGAAGGCTCTGCAGCCGGCGGATCTCCCCGAACACGGTGCGGGCGTGGCGGACCGCCTCGACCACGTCGCCGGTCCCGGCCTCGCCTTTGGTGCGGATCATCGCCGCGCCCTCGCCGATCCGCCGCAGCGCTTCGCCGAGGTTGCGGCAGCCGCAGACGAAGGGAATTTTAAAATCGTGCTTGTAGATGTGATGCTCCTCGTCCGCCGGCGTGAGCACTTCCGACTCGTCGATGTAATCGACGCCGATCGCTTCCAGAACCTGCGCCTCCACGAAATGCCCGATCCGGCATTTGGCCATGACCGGAATCGAGACGGCTTCCATGATCTGCCGGATCAGCCCGGGGTCGCTCATCCGGGCCACACCGCCGTCGGCGCGGATATCCGCCGGAACGCGTTCGAGCGCCATGACCGAGCAGGCTCCGGCGGCCTCGGCGATTTTCGCGTGCTCGGGAGTGACCACATCCATGATCACTCCGCCTTTGAGCATCTGGGCCAATCCCTTCTTGACGGTGAAGGAACCCGTGATTTTTTGTCCGTCCATGGTGCACCTCCGAAAAAGACTGCAATAATATTCTACCATGCGGATCATGCTCAAACGCCGCCGGGTGTGATTATAATGACGGCATGCTGGCCGATCTTTCGCTGGGCGACGTCGTCCAATTGCGGAAACCGCACCCCTGCGGAAGCCGGGAGTGGGAGGTTGTCCGGCTGGGCGCCGACATCGGCATCCAATGCCAGGGATGCGGGCACCGGATTCTTCTCGAGCGCCGCGATCTGGCAAAGCGGATCAAGCAAATCCTGCATCGAGGATTAAATGACTCTCACGCCGTCGCCCCGAAAACCTAAAATCCTCGTCCTCTTCTCCGATACCGGAGGCGGGCACCGAAGCGCCGCGCAGGCGGTGATTGAATCCCTGGAAGACAAGCATCCGGGCGAATTCGAACTGGATATGGTCGATGTTTTCAAAGCCTACGCCCCTTACCCGTTGAGCAAAGCCCCGGAACTCTACCCGGCGATGGTGAAGCTCCCGAACTTGTGGGGGCTTGGCTACCGCATGGTCGACGGCAGGCGCCGCGCGGTCTTTATGATGGACACCCTCTGGCCGTGGATCCGTCCCGCCGCCAAGCAGCTGGTCCGCGAACATCCCATGGATCTGGTGTTCTGCGTCCATCCGCTGTTCAACGCCCCTGTCCTGCGCGCGCTCGGCAAACACCGCCCGCCTTTTATCACAGCGGTCACCGATCTGGTGACGGCGCCGAATTACTGGTTTCACCGCCGGGAAGACGTGTGCGTCGTCCCCACCGAGCAGGTGCGCCGGTGCGCGCTGCATAACGGCCTGAGGCCTGAACAGGTCAAGCTACTGGGGCTGCCCATCAGCAAGAAATTCATGCTCAGCGCGGATAAAAAAACCCTGCGGGAGAAGCTGGGGTGGCCGGCGGACCGTCTGGTGGTTCTGATGGTCGGCGGGGCCGAGGGGATGGGACCGCTCTACGACACGGCGCGCAATATCTCCTACACCAGCCCGGAATGCGCGCTGGTGGTGATCAGCGGGCGCAACGAGAAGCTGAAGCAACGGATGGAATCCGCGGATTGGACGGTTCCGTTTTTCGTGTACAGCTTTGTGAACAACATGCCGGATTTCATGAACGCGGCGGATATTCTGGTCACCAAAGCCGGTCCCGGGACGATCAGCGAAGCGCTCGCCTGCGGATTGCCGATGGTGCTCAACAGCCGGATCCCGGGGCAGGAAGATGGAAATGTCCGTTACGTGGTTGAGGAGGGGGCGGGGCGCTGGGCTCCCGGAACCGAGCGGACGGCGCGCGCCGTCCGGCGATGGATTGCGAATCCCAAATTACGGGAAAGCGCGGCCGCGGCCTGCAAGCGGATCGCCAAACCCCAGGCGGCGGATGATATAGCGGAATTAATCTGGAATTGGCTTCCTTATAAAGGCAGTGGTTCTTTAAAGTCGTAGATCCCGTCCCGGATGACATAGCGCCTTTTGCATTTCCCGCAAACCATGGAATTCACCGAAGCCTGCGGCTCTTCTTGTAAATCCGGATTGCCGCAGTTCGGGCACTGGAAGAAACCCGCCGGTTCCGCCGGAGCGGAGGAATCCGATTGAGCCAGGATAAACACGCTCGGCGAATACTGCCAAAGGTTGCCGGTAAACCCGAGCAGATAATCAAAGTAGGAAAGCAATCCGGCGGGGACGGCCTTCTTCAGCAGGCCAACCCGGAAATGGGAGACAGTCGCCTGTTCGCGGATGCGGAAACCGGATCCGGACAGCCAGCCGCGGACCGACTTCGGATGGAAGTCGAAGTTCAATGGCAGATACTCGACGGACTCCGGGGAGAATGGATTCCACTCTTGGCGGCGGAATAGATACCGCAGGACGGCTTTGAGATTGCGCTTGTTTGCGAATTCCAGCAGGAACGCGGATTGCGGCGCGAGCACCCGGCGGACCTCCCGCAGGGCGGCCGCCGGATCAGACATATGGTGCAGCGTGCGGATCATGGTCGCGGCATCGAACAGGCCGGAAACAAAGGGGATATTGTAGACGTCGGCGGCGACGTACAGGAATTGCCCGGAATCGCCAAGCCTTTCCCGCGCCTGACGGAGCTGGGTGCGGGAGTAATCCAGCAGGACCGTTTTCCCGTAGCCCGAATAGCGCAGCGTGTTGCGGCCGGTACCGGCCCCCAATTCAAGGAGCAACCGGCCTTTGCGCGGCATCAGCCGAGAAATCGCCCGGGCTTCGCACTGGTCCTCATACCGGCGGGCACCGCTGTCCCAGAAGGTCTGTTGATAATCGGAGTTTTCGTAGTCGCAAATCGGGTGTTGGCTCATAAGCCTCGTTAGGAAGCAGGTCGAGTAACCCGCGCTTTATGCGGGTGTATCGAGCCCCGCCAACTCATCGGTGATCTCCATATAAAAATCCTACTCGATCACCTTACTTTTCGAACGGGCGGTTTGGAAGCGGGGGGATTTTACCCTACTCCCGGTGGGATTGTTTCACGTGGAACATAGGTGAGGTTGGGGGTGGAAGCCGGTCCCCAGGCCGCTCCCGGCAGGTCAGAGTGTGCCGGTCGGCGGATTGAAATAGTTATAGACCGCCTTGGAAACCTCGGAAATGACCCTGGAGCCGATATCCCACAATAACCAGTCTTCCTGCCATAGAAAGATGGAAAGAACGTAATTGCCGCCGGGAGTGTAGACGACCGCGGCGTCCCCAAAGGTGTGGAAGATACCGGGATCCCAGCCGTGCTTGTGCACGACTTTGGTGCCCTCGGGAACCCCGCCTTGAATGAACACGCCGATCGTGTCCTTGGCCATCAGGTCCAGCATGAGGCCGCACTCTTCGGCGGTGATTTTCCCCTCAAACGTCACAAGCAAAGTGCCGCCGCCGGTTGAGCACTGATAAATATCCTGCATCAGGAGGCCCATGTCCACCGGGGTGGTTTGATTATAGGGATCAAGATCGGTCAGGATATCCTCACGCTGGTTGGCGGGGGACTTGATCGCCTCCAGCAATCCGGAGCCCGGTTTGAAGTAGCCGGCGATAAAAGTATTTACCAGGCCCATGTCCCGCAGAGTTTGGGTGACGATCAGCGGTCCCCGCGCCGGATCCAGGCTTTGCATCAGCCAGTCGGCGGGGTCGTTGCCGGATTCCACGCCGAGCATGTCTTGGAGCCATCTCTCTGTTTCCAGATCCAACGGAAGGTCGCGGTGGACAAAGGTCGCCAGCAGGATCGGGATTTTTATCGTGCTGACGGCGGTAAAGGCAACATCCGGCTCGCCGGGGAAATCCTCGCCGCTCATGTGGACCAGATGCAAATCCTGCCCGGTTTGCAGGTTGACCATGTAGACGTCGATCAACCCGTAATAATTGTTGACAGCCGTCAATTGCTTGATCAGGGTGTCGAGCGAATCCAGAGACGGCAGGCTGCGCTGATTGGATACGACCGGCAAGTCGACCCTGCGGTCGTTGGACGAGAACAATGCCTCGACCATGAGTTCGGCCCCTTTTTCCTGGTCCAATACGGTTCCCGGGGTACCCGCCTTGAAGAAGGGGCGGCCCGGTTCAGGCTGGGGCGGGATGGGGGGCAGATCATACCGTGCGGCGATGTCTTCCATCAGGGCCGCCAGTTGCGTCCGGGAGTACTCCGCTTTGATCGGAATCGAGTGCGCTTCGGCGGGGGAGTTCCACAGAAAGGCCCAGAAGCCTTCCCAGGACGGGAGCAGGGTCTCGTAGGCATCGACGGCGGCCAGCATGCTGGTGGTATCGAGTGTGAAACCGACCTGGGAGGGGAGGATATAAAAGGTGCTCGCGTTGTAGCGCACTTCGATCGGCTGGCTGTAGACCTGCAGCAGCATCTGCATGGCTTCCTGCGAGGTCATGCCGCCGGCTGAAAGACCGGCTATTGTTACTCCGCGCGGAATCCGCGTCTGTTCGCGGCTATAGCTGACCAGTTGGAACAGCACCAGCATCGCCGTCCCAAGCATGATCGCAACCGAAAACCAACGGAACAACATTCCTGTGGATCGCACAACCGCCTCCCGAAAAAGCGTTAGGAGTATACCAAAGCCCTCCGTCGGGATTTGAAAATGCCGGAGAGTCGGCCCTCGGAAGCCGCCCGAATCCGGCCGCTTTGACTTTGCCACTCCGGCGTGCTATCATCAAAAGCATCATTTCCCATTCATTGCGGTTGGCCTTATCGCGCTTTTTTGGAACGTAGCTTGGCTTCCTTCCCCCGGGTTCCACCGGGGAAATGATATTTGCTAGGCGAAAGCGGCCATCTGCTTTCGCCTTTTCATTTAGGGTTGACGATGAGCATTGAATTCTTTTTTCGCATCATCGGGATGATGGTTCTGATAGTCGGGGGAGCCTTTCTGGGCGTCCGCCTGGCCGATCTGGCCCAGGTGCCGGGCGAGAGAGAACGGTGGGCGTCACTATTCGCGTCCCTGGGCGCCCTGACCGGCCTGATCCTCACCCCGTATCTGACCACCCGCCCCTTGGGCGCGCTCCGGAAGAAGCTTGCCCTGATGCCGGCCGCCTCGCTGTCGGCCGCAATGATCGGGCTGGTGGCGGGATTGATCGTCGGCGCCCTGGCCTCCTTGCCGCTTTCGCTCCTCCCGCCGCCGTTCGGGAATTTCCTTCCGTTCGTCGGCGCGATATTCTTCTGCTACCTGGGTGTGACCCTGTTTGTAATGCGCCAGGACGACCTGTTCTCCATGTTTGGGGCGCGGCTGCCCCGGTCCGGCCCGGCGCCGGCCCCCGAGGAACGGAGCATTCTGCTCGATACCAGTGTCATCATCGACGGGCGGATCGCGGATGTCGCCGCGACCGGGTTCCTGCAATCCACCATGCTGGTCCCGCACTTTGTGTTGAATGAACTCCAGTACATCGCCGATTCTTCCGAACCGATCAGGCATCAGCGCGGGCGGCGCGGGCTGGAGGTGCTGAACCGGCTGCGCAAAGACAACCGCACCCCGCTGCGGGTCACCGACCTCGACATCGAGGAAGTCCGCAACACGGATGAAAAACTGATCGTCCTGGCCAAACAACTGCACTGCCCGATCCTGACCAACGACTACAACCTGAACCGGGTGGCCGAACTGCAGGGCGTGGTGGTGTTGAACCTGAATGATCTCGCCAATGCCATCCGGGTGATCTTCCTGCCGGGCGAAACCCTTCCGGTTTACCTGATCCAGGAGGGCAAAGAGCCGGGACAGGGGGTGGGGTACCTTGAGGATGGAACGATGGTCGTCGTCGATGAGGGGCGCAAGTATATCGATCGGACCATGACCGTAATCGTCACCAAAGTCCTCCAAACTTCCGCCGGACGGATGATCTTTGCCCGGATCGACAACAGCAATAATCCCTCTTCCGGCAATTCGCAATAAAAAAAACCAGAAACAGGACGGCGCCATGCCATTAACCGTATACAACAGCCTGGTCCGCAAACTTGAGCCTTTCCAGCCTGTCACCGAGGGCCGGGTCCATATCTATGTCTGCGGACCGACCGTATATGCCAGCACCCACATCGGCCACGCCAAGACCTACGTCTCCTTCGACGTGATTGTCCGGTATCTCCGTTACAGCGGGTATCAGGTCCGCTACGTTCAGAACATCACCGACGTCGGCCATCTGCTCGACAGCGGGGAAGACCGGATCCTCAAGGGGGCCGTGCGCGAACGGGTGGAACCGATGGAACTGGTGGAGCGTTACACGCGCGAATACTTCGAGGGGATGGACGGCCTGGGGGTCATCCGCCCGGATATCTCCCCGCGCGCCTCGGCTCATATTCCGGAACAGATTGAATGGATCAAACGGCTTCTGGAAAAGGGGCACGCGTATGAATTAAACGGCTCGGTGTATTTTGACGTCCGGTCGTTCCCCGCCTACGGGAAATTATCCGGCCGCCGCCTGGAAGACCAGGAAGACGGCGCCCGGATCGGGGTGCGCGAGGAAAAAAAGAACCCCGAGGATTTCGCGCTTTGGAAAAATGCGGAACCGGAGCATATCCTGCGCTGGCCTTCGCCCTGGGGCTGGGGCTTTCCGGGCTGGCATATCGAGTGTTCGGCGATGAGCACGAAATATCTCGGCGAGACCTTCGACATTCACGGCGGGGGCGTGGACAACATCTTCCCCCACAACGAATGCGAGATCGCCCAGGCCGAAGCCGCGACCGGCAAACCGTTTGCGCGCTACTGGCTGCTCACCGGGTCGCTGACGGTGGGCGGTGTGAAGATGAGCAAGAGCCTGAATAACTTCGTCTCCCTCCGGGATGCGCTGATGGCGTACCGCCCCGAAGCCATCCGCTTCTTCATCCTGTCCGGCAATTACCGCAGCCCGCTGGATTATTCGGAGGAAGCGATGCAGGGGGCGAGCCGCGGATGGGAGCGCCTGGTCGGGGGTTACCCGGCGCTGTTGCAGCGCTTGGCGGCCCTACCGCCGCAAAACGGACCGGTAAGCTCAGCGGCATCCGGTCTTGCGGGGGATATCCGGGACCGGTTCCGCCGGGCGATGGACGAGGATTTCAACGCGCCCGCCGCCATCGCGGTGCTGTTCGATTTCACGCGCGAGGTCAACATCCGCCTGGCCGCGGAGCCGGCCCCGGGGCAGAAGGATCTGGAGGAATACGCGGCCTTGTATCGCGAACTGGCGGGGGACGTGCTGGGATTGCTTCCCAAAGCGGATGCCGGGTCGCGGGCAAGGGAATCCTCGTTGATCCAATTGCTGGCGGCGTTGCGCCACGAAGCCCGCGCGCGCAAGGATTGGGCGCTTTCCGATTCCATCCGCGACCGGCTGGCCGAAATCGGGGTGACGCTTGAGGACGGCAAGGACGGAACAACCTGGAAGACCCAATAAGCCGCCAATGACCGCCGCATCGGATTGCTTTCTTCCTTTAAGTATTGCGCGGGGGGATATTCTTCGCCCGATAGAGAAAATCCATCCACGCCGGGATCCCGAACCCCGTCCAGACGCCCGATTCATAAGGGCGCCGGATGCGCTTGCCGGATCGAGCCCGTCATGATCCGCGAATGGATTTACGGCCGCCAGGCCGTTCGCGAAGTGCTGCGCGCGGGGAGAAGGCCCGTTTTTCTCCTGCAGTTGGCCGAGAGCGCGCGGGTGCAGGAAACCTTGGATGAGATCCTGGCACTGGCCCGCAAGAAAAACCTTCGCGTGGAGAGAGTTCCTCCGGCTGCGCTGGACAAGCTGGAGGGAAATCATCAGGGGGTGGCCGTGCAGGCGGGCGAATATCCGCTTGCGCCGATCGAGGAAATCATAACGCGGTCGGAATCGACCGGCTCGAAAGCGCTCCTCCTAATCCTCGATCAAATTCAGGATCCGCAAAATCTGGCCTCCCTGTTGCGCACGGCGGAAGCGGCCGGAGTCGACGGCGTGATCCTGCCGCTGCGGCGGGCGGCCGGGGTGACACCCGCGGTGGTGAATGCATCGGCCGGGGCCGTCGAGCATCTCGCGATCGCCCAGGCCAATCTCGCCCAGGCGATCGAGGAGATCAAGCGCCGCGGGATCTGGGTCGTGGGATTGGATGCGGACCCGGCCGGCGAATCGGTTCTGGATGCCGATCTGGCGGGGCCGCTGGCGCTGGTGATCGGCAGCGAAGGCGAAGGATTGCGCCCGTTGGTCCGGAAATCCTGCGACCGTCTTGTCCGGCTGCCGATGCATGGCCGGATCGAATCATTGAATGCCGCCGCGGCCGGATCGATCGCCCTGTATCTGGTCCTGCGGCAAAGGATGAAACGGAACGCCGCCTGATCCCGGGTTTTTTCCCCCGGACGATTCCAGGCGGCGGTTGTTATACTGGTTCCAAAGGTCCGAAGCCTCTCGATGCAACGCTCCGCCCTGGGAAACAACCGCATGTGGATCCTGGTATTCGCGCTCGGTCTGCTGATGCTCTCGATCATCGCCTGGGGCATCTCCCGCTGGCAGCGGAGCCGGCTGCTGTTTCCCGCCGGACGCGTTATTCATATCGACACCGAGCGCCTTCGGAAACCGGAAGGGACGCTTTTTTCGGCAAATTACTCGCTGGTCGGGCGGCCCGATTATCTGATTAACCGGGGTGGATGGATTATCCCGATCGAAGTGAAAAGCGGCGCCGCGCCCGTCACTCCCCATCCTTCCCACCTGTATCAATTGGCCGCGTACGGGCTTCTGGTCAAGGAACATTTCGGCCGGATGCCGCCGTACGGCATATTGAAATACCGGGACCGGGCGGTTGAAATTCCTTTTACCGGGGCGTTGCTGGATGAGGTGGCCGCCGTCCTGGAGGAGATCCAGGCGGATGCGTCCGCGGCCGCAGTCGATCGTTCGCACAACGAACCGAAACGATGCCGATCGTGCGGTTTTCGCGCCGCTTGCGATCAACGCCTGGCGTGATTGCCCGCGGGTGCACCTGCTATAATCGGTCTTAAACATGAGCGATCAGCCTTCCCACCCCGTACCGCAGCGCATCGCCCTGGTGTTCAATCCGGCGGTTTCCGACGCGGAAGCCATCACCCGGGAGATCAGCGCTTTCATCCAGCCCCGCCTTCCCGCCAGCATCGTAAAAAACTTTTCGCAAAAGGATTTTCCGGCCGCCGTGCGGGCGGAGCCGTTCGACATGGTGGTGGCTCTGGGCGGAGATGGAACCCTGTTGCGGGTCAGCCATGCCTGCTCCAAAAGGGAAATTCCCGTCCTCGGGGTGAATTTGGGAAGGCTCGGGTTCCTGGCCGAACTGCAGCGCGATAATTGGACCTCCCGCCTGGAACAGGTGCTGGCCGGCAAATACTGGATCGAGTTGCGGATGATGTTGCATGTGAAACAGGAACGCGGCGACCGGGTCCTCGGCGAATGGGATGTGATTAACGAGTGCGCCGTCACGCGCTCGGGCGGGATGAAGATGGTCCGCCTGGAGACCTCCATCGACGGGCAGCCGTTGACGACCTATTTCGCGGACGGATTGATCACGGCCACCCCGACCGGTTCCACGGCCTATGCGCTGGCGGCCGGCGGACCGATCCTCCCCCCCGAACTGCGCAACATCCTGCTGATCCCGGTCGCTCCCCACCTGTCGGTGGAACGCGCGATCGTCCTGCCGGACGGCGCGGAAGTTTCCATTCGGGTCCACACCGAAGCCCCGGCGGTTCTTTCCTGCGACGGGCAGCATCAGGAAGAAGTGCTCAATCACGATCGGGTGATCATCCGGTCGTCGGAATTGTCGGCGCGGTTGATCCGCGCCCGGGGCCGCGGATATTTCTATCGGAATATCGCCGCCCGGCTGAACCGCAATCCGCAATCCGCCGAGTGATAACGGGATATTTCTCGATGAGCGAATTGGAAACGTTTTGCAGCTACCATCCCGACCGGCCGACCGCCCTGCGCTGCAACCGTTGCGGCCGCCCGATCTGCGCACGCTGCGCCCGCCGGACCCCGGTGGGGTACCGCTGCAACACCTGCGTCCGCGAACAGCAGAAAATTTTCGATACGGCCTACTGGTACGATTTTCCGGTCGCCTTTCTGGCCGCGGCGCTGGTCTGCGGCGCGGGCTCCATCCTTAGTTCGTTCCTCGGCTTTTTCATCCTGTTCGTGGCCGGCTTCGCGGGAATGCTTGCGGCGCGGGCCGTGAACTGGGCGGTCCGGCACCGGCGCAACCGGTTTCTGTGGGTCGCCGCGGCGGCGGGCGGGATCGCCGGATCCCTGCCGATCATGATCCCCACCCTCGTACTGGCATTGATTTCGTATGAGGCGATCGGCCTTGAGGGATTGGCGACGCTGGGGTTCAGCCTGTTGTGGCCGCTCGGCTACCTGATCGTGGCGGTTGTCTTCCTGATCACGAACATGAAAGGTTTCCATCTCAAGTAAAAAGGCGGAGAGGAGAATACCCATGGGATTTAATTTACTGATAATCGGCGTGATCATTCTCGTGTTCGGGATAAGCCTGTTCTTCCCCGCGCGCAGCGCGCGCAAATACGATCAGATCCGTGAGGCCTGGCCGACGGCCAAGGGGACGGTGACGTCGACCGAACTGACGGCCCAGCCGCCCCTGGTGACCAAGCTGGGCAAGGAAATCCTCCAGTACGACGCCGTCGTGAAATACCAATTCCGGTCCGGCGGCCAGCTGCATTTCGGTTCCACGGTTTCCTATCCGCGCTACCTGCACTCCAAGGAAGAGGCGGAGCGGATCGCGGCGCGCTATCCGGCCGGCGCGGCTGTAACCGTGCATCACAACCCGGAAGACGTGCGCGAGTGCTATCTGGAAATCGAAAAGACCGCCAAGAATTACAGGACCAGCATTGCCTGCATGATCGTCGGCGGCGTGGTCACGCTGATCGGATTGCTGGCCGGGGTGGTTTAACCTGCTTCGTTTTGGAAAGGACCGGCCCTCCATGCTGCGGGAACTCCGCATCCGGAATTTCGCGATCATCGGGGAGCTAACCCTGCGTTTTGAGCAGGGCCTCTTCGTGCTGACCGGTGAAACCGGCGCGGGAAAATCGATCATCGTGGATGCGATCGAACTGCTGCTCGGCGGGCGCGGGGATACGAGCGTTGTCCGGTCCGGAGAAGAAAGCGCATCGGTGGAGGGCGAGTTTTCCCTGGATGATGCCTCCGCCGCGGAGGTGCGCGCCCTCCTCGAGCCGGAGGGTTTGTGGGAAGGGGGGGCTTCCCTGACGCTCGGCCGGGAAGTCCGGCGCGAGGGAAGGAACATCGTGCGGGTGAACGGCCGGGCGGTCAACCTCGCGATCCTGCGCGAGGTGGGCCAACTGTTGGTGGACGTGCACGGCCAGTCCGAGCACCTATCCCTGCTCCGCACGCGCGAGCATTTGCGGCTGCTGGACCGGTTCGCCGGCCTCGAGGAGCGGCGCAAGGAATTCTCCCTGCGGGTGGAAGTCCTGCGGGCGGTCCGGGAGGAGCTCGATCAGATCCGGACCGGGGAACGGGACGCCGCCCGGCGCGCCGACATGCTGAATTATCAGATCGCAGAGATCGACGCGGCGCGGATCGTTCCCGGCGAGGAAGCCGCGCTGCTGGAGGAACGCACCCGCCTGGCCAATGCCGAACAACTGGCCACGCTTGCCGATCAGGCCGTCGAGGCGCTGGATTCGGAAGAGGAGGATTCCCGCCCGGCCTCCTTTGCACTCGGCCAGGCGTCGCGCACTCTATCCCAGCTGGCGAAGATCGATCCGGCGATGGGCGGGTCGGGGGAAAATGCCCAGGCCGTTCTGGATCAGACCGCTGAGCTTGCGCGGGACATCCGCGCCTACCGCGAATCGATCGAATTCAACCCGAAACGGCTGGAACAGGTGGAGGAACGGGCTGAACTGCTGCGGACGCTGAAGCGCAAATACGGCGACACCCTCGAGGCGGTCCAGGCGCACGCGGCGGGCGCGCGCAAGGAACTGGACGGCATCACCCACGCCGACGAGCGCCGGGCGGAACTGGAAGCGCGGGAGCAGGATCTGCTCTTGGAGCTCGGCCGGATGGGCGCGGAGATCTCGACCCTGCGCAGGAAGGCGGCTGAGGTATTGGCGATCGGGATCGAGGCCGAACTGGCGGAGCTGCGGATGGCGGGGGCAAAATTTTCTGTCGACATGCGGCAGGAGGAAAGCCCGGACGGAGCGATCGTCGGCGATAAACGCGTGGCTTTCGACTCCACCGGGCTGGATCGGATCGAATTCCTGGTGGCACCCAACCCCGGGGAGGGATTGAAACCGCTGGCCAAAGTGGCGTCCGGCGGGGAGACTTCCCGGCTGATGCTGGCCCTGAAGAGCGTGCTGGCCCAGGCGGACCGGACCCCGACTTTGATCTTCGACGAGATCGACCAGGGCATCGGCGGCCGGGTGGGGATGGTCGTCGGCCGCAA
>CAZYSF010000585.1:0-8669 GCA_964649635.1 uncultured Anaerolineales bacterium
GTCGCATGGAGGGCGTCGTCGACGCTGTCCTTCCGCTCTTTGACCTCGACCTCGCTGCCGCCGCCGACGCGGATGACGGCGACGCCGCCGGAGAGCTTGGCCAGCCGCTCCTGCAGCTTTTCCTTGTCGTAGTCGGAGGTGGATTTGTCGATCTCGACCTTGATCTCTTCGATCCGGCCTTTGATCTTCTTCGCATCGCCCTTGCCGCCGATGACCGTGGTATCGTCCTTGGTGGCCACGATCTTGTCGCATTTGCCGAGGTCGGCCAGGGTGGTGTTTTCCAGCTTTTTGCCGAGTTCTTCGGTGATGACCGTGCCGCCGGTGAGGATGGCGATATCCTGGAGCATGGCCTTGCGGCGGTCGCCGAAACCGGGCGCCTTGACGGCCAGCACGTTAAGCATGCCGCGCAATTTGTTCAGCACGAGGGTGGCCAGCGCTTCGCCGTCAATCTCTTCGGCGATGATCACCAGATCCCGCTTGCCGGTCTGGACGAGTTTCTCCAGGATCGGGACGATATCGGTCGCGGCGGAGATTTTCTTGTCGTAGATAAGAATGTACGGCTCGGTGATGACGCTTTCCATCGCTTCCGGGCTGGTGATGAAATACGCGGAAATGTAGCCGCGGTCGAACTGCATGCCTTCGACGTATTCGGTCTCGAATTGCAGGCTCTTGGATTCCTCGACCGTGATCACGCCGTCTTTGCCGACTTTGTCCATCACGTCGGCGATCAGGGAACCGATCTGGGCGTCGGCGGCGGAATTGGTGGCAACCGAGGCGATTTCCTCTTTGGTTTCAATCTTCTGGGACTGGGCGCGGATGGCTTCCACGGCCGCGGCGGTGGCCTTCTCGATGCCATGCTTGATCAGCATCGGGTTGGCTCCGGCGGCGACGCTCTTCAGGCCCTCGATGACGATCGCATGCGCCAGGACCGTCGAGGTGGTGGTGCCGTCGCCGGCGATGTCGTTGGTCTTGGTGGCGGCTTCCTTGAGGAGCTGGGCGCCCATATTCTGATACGGATCTTCCAGCTCGATCTCCTTGGCCACGGTCACACCGTCGTGGGTGATGGTCGGGGCGCCGAATTTCTTATCCAGCGCGACGTTCCGCCCTTTGGGGCCGAGGGTGGTGGCAACCGCATTGGCGAGGATTTCAATTCCTTCCTTCAGCCGCTTGCGGGCTTCATCGGAAAAGACGATTTGTTTGGGACTCATAGCTCAATCTCCTGGATTTTTCCGGCTGGTGAGCAGGCTCACCTAACCTTCAACGATGGCAAGGATATCGGATTCTTTTACAATGAGCAGTTTCTTGCCGTCCACCTTTACCTCGGTCCCGGCATATTTCGCGTACAGAACGGTATCGCCCACTTTCACGTCCATCGCGATGCGCTTCCCGTCCTCATCCCGCGCACCGGGTCCGGTGGAAAGGACCTTTCCTTTCTGGGGTTTTTCCTTGGCGGTATCGGGAATCACGATTCCGGCAGGAGTCATTTCCTCCTGCTCCATGGGCTCGATGACAACCCGATCGCCAAGCGGTTTAAATGTAACAGCCATCTTTATTACCTCCTTTATGGATTTGTCTCTGATTTTGAGAATTAGCACTCAGATAGCCCGAGTGCCAATAGGCATAATACACGACGGATTTGGAGATGTCAAGGGTTTGGAATGGAATTACGGAATTATGGCGGGGAAATCAAGAATCAGGCCGAAATCAGCGGTGGATTATCCGGGCGACCGTTGTTTCCAGATCGTCATATTCCACCGGTTTGGGGAGGAAGGCATCCGCGCCGGCGGCCATGATCCCGGACACAATCGCATCCTGGGTGTCGGAGGAGACGGCCAGGATCGGCACCGAAGCCAGCAGCGGATCCCGGCGGATAAACCGGATGACTTCGCCGCCGTCCACCCCCTGCATGTGGACGTCCAGGACCAGCAGGTGAGGTAGTCCTTTCGACATGGTTTCGATCGCGAGGCGGGGGCTGTAGACCGGCCGGGCTTGAAAGCCGATCAGGGTCAGCATCTTTACAATGCCGTCGGCTGTTTCGCGGTTGTCGTCCACCACCAGCGCTGTCTGCGTCATCGGTGCAATAATATCTCCGAATTCATTCTACTCTTTTTTCAAGAACGAGCGTAAAAACAATCTCACCGCAAAGGCGCAAAGGCCGCAAAGAAATTAAAAGAAATCTTGGCGACCCTTGCGTCTCTGCGGTGAGAACTTTTTTCCCAGTCAATCATGAAGGAAAACTTCCGTCCCCTGTCCATCGAACTTGGGAGGATCCGGAACCAGGCCGACGGTTGGATGGATCCAGCGGTACAGCCAGCGCGCCTCATCCGGACGCATGTTCAGGCAGCCCTGGCTGTTGGGCCGCCCGAAATCGTTGTGCCAGTAAGCGCCGTGAAACGCCGTTCCCAGGATGTGGAAGAACGAGACCCACGGAACCCCCGGCAGCTCGTAGGCGTCGAGGCTCGAAGTCAGGCGGCCGTTGCCCATGTGCCGGCTGGGAACTTTTTCAAAAACCCGGAAGCGCCCGATGGGTGTGACCGTCCGCCCCTGGCCCGGCTTGGGGTCCTTGCGCACCCAGCCGCTGGAGACCGTTGCGGTGAAGACGGGTTGTTCGTTCTCGAGGGCGGTCACCGTCTGAAGCGTCAGATCCACTTCTATGCGTTTGGCCTCGGGCGGGACGTCCGGCGAAACCGGCGCCAGTTCCTCGGGGGTAAACGGCCGCAGGTGATCGGCGCGGGCGAAAAATTTGTACCCCAGCCGGTCGTCGCGGATCGCGTACCAAGCCCGGCCCTGCTCATCCATCCTCGTCCCGACAACCCACAGAACCGTCTTGTAGTACAGCCGGTAGAGCGGCGGGGCGCTGTCCGAGGGCTCGTGGCGCGATTGGGTGTAGGGGACAGTCACTTCCGCAAGCATGCCGCCGGAGGCGACATCGTAAACGACGGGGTTGAATTCATAACGGACTTCCTGAACGTGGGCGGTGTGGACGTAGCCGTCCAGCAGCCGGAACCAGCGCGGATTGCCCTCCGGCCCGTTTTCCCCTTGGATTTGCTCGAGTACGGTGACGATCTGATCGCGGTGGAATTCGCGCAGAACCGGGGAGCGCGGATCCGGTTCGGTGTGCACATCTATGCCGTAGGCCGTGCCGCGGCCCAGGCAGAAAGCGGAGGGCTGGTCTTCGGGCGGGGGCGCGGCGAACGCCGGGCCGGCCAGGGATGCTCCGGCCAGCTTTAAGAACGTCCGCCGAGAGCAGGCAGTCATCTCGGAAACCGCTTCCCTATCCGGCGGGCGGCGGCACGGGGAGATCCTCGACCCGCACGGTCACCCAGCGGTCCCCCTCGTCGATCAGCATGACCGGGATTTCGTCGCGGATCGGATATTTGCGCCCGCAACCCGGCTCCTGACAGACCAGCCAGGAGTCCTTCTCCAGTTTCAACAAGCCCTGCTTATCCTGCACACAGGATGGGCAGCGCAAAATCTCGAGCAGATCAGGGGCGATCATGAGATATACCTCCACGCGGTTTGGTCCGCAGCTTTCGGATGATACTCCGTTCGAGCCGCTTCTTCCAGAGAGAGGGAAATCCGCTTTTTGGTAGGTTAAATGGTGGTCGAGTAGCGGTTTTTGCGTATCCCTGGCCCAGCCCGCCAGGGCGGGCGAGGCCAGCAGACGATGGGCGCGGTCTCGATACACCCGCACAGAACGCGGGCTTCCAGACCGGCTTCTCAACAACCTGCTACAGCACTCCGCCGGCCCGCAAACGGTTGACGATCTCGGAAACCGACTCCCAGCGGTCCATGGTGTAGAACAGGATCCCCGGGACGCCCGCGGCCAGAAGTTCCCGGCATTGGCGCTCGGCCAGCTCCACGCCGAAATCGGCGGACGCCTTTTTATCCTCCTCCGGGATCGCTGCCAGTTTCGCCCGCACCGCTTCGGGGATGCCTGCGCCGCAGGTGGCGGCGATGGACTCGGCGAGCTTGAGGGTGAGGATGGGCATCACGCCCGGCAGGATCGGGACGGTCACCCCGCGCGCGCGGCAGCGTTCGACGTAATCGAAGAAGAACCGGTTGTCGTAAAAGTAGTTGGAAAGTATGTATTCCGCGCCGAGATCGACTTTACGCTTCAGGAAATCCGCATCGCGGTCGGGGCTTTCCGCATGGATGTGGCCTTCGGGGTAACCCGCCGCCCCAAGGCAGAAGGAATAGCGCGGCCGGATGTATTCGAGAAGGTCGGAGGCATACACCATGCTCTCCGGATGCGGCCGAAAGGCCGGGTCGCGCGGCGGATCCCCGCGCACCACCAGGATGTTTTCCACGCCGTGTGCCGAGTACCCGCTGAGCGCCTCCGAAATTTCCGTCGGTCCGAGTCCGTACCCGGCGAAATACGCAATGACCTCGAGCCCTTTTTCCTGTTTCAAACGCGCGGCAAGCTGGCGGGAGCCCACGCGGGTGGAGCCGCCGGCGCCGAAGGTGACCGTGACGAAATCCGGCGATAAGGCCGTAAGTTTTTCGATGGTGAGATCAAGGTTTTCCTGCGCCTTGGGGGTCTTGGCGGGAAAAAACTCGAACCCAAAGCTGGGCTTATGGGACGCGCGAAATCGGTCGACAATCCTCATGATCCTTCCTTACTCCTGTTTCGGATGGCAGGGAGGCGGAGCGCCTGTTCACATACATTACAACGGACACGGCCGAAAAAATCCACGGGGGACGCGGAAGGAGTATGGGGCCGCCCGTCACCCCGGCGTGCTTTAAGCCGGGGTCCAGGAGGTTCTCCGATTGGCGCTTTATGGATGCCGGCCAAGAGCACGCCGGCATGACAGAGGCAAAGCCATGCTCCTTCGTGCTCCCGTGGATGAAAAAGCCTTCTTCGCCGTCTTCTACGGCGGACAGGGGGCGTTTTCCTCGGGAATTGTGAATCTATCC
The DNA here is from genome assembly GCA_964649635.1 of uncultured Anaerolineales bacterium. GTDB lineage: Bacteria > Chloroflexota > Anaerolineae > Anaerolineales > RBG-16-64-43 > JAFGKK01. The sequence continues at coordinate 4,918 of CAZYSF010000585.1, forward strand.
GGGTTGTACTGGCATACCGCGCCCCAGGGCAGATAGTGGGTGACGAGGCGGTCCTGCAGGATTACCGAGCCGTTGCGGGAAACCGTGCGGGTGACGGTCACATCCGCCCCCCTGACCGCCCAGTCCACCTGCTTCCAGTCTTCCGTCAACGCCGAGTTTTCCTCCCATTTCGGATCCGGAGGATCGGTTTCGTTGGTGACGCCGGTGGAATAATATTGCACCGTGCGCCCGTCGGGGGTGGAATAGAAGCGCCAGTACAGCCTGCCCGTGGCGCGATTCACCTCGGTTTCCATCAGGATCCAGTTGGCCGTATCGTTGATGAATTTAAAATCCACGTCCGGGAAGAAAACCGTCGCGTCGAATCCGGCCCCGAGATGAACCGGCCCGTCACCGGATTCGTAGTAACTCACCCGGTAGGCGTGCGAATGCCGCTCGGTGATCGGATAACCGGTCATGAAGACCGCCCGGAATAGGGTCGTGCTGACCTGGCAGACGCCCCCGCCCGCGCCCTTGATCGTGCGGTTGCCCAGGATGATGAGCGCCACGGCGTATCCGTTATCCAGGGTGACATCCCCGAGCTGCTGACCCATTGAAAAACTCTCGCCCGGTTTGACCAGTACGCCGTTGAATTGCTCGGAAGCCAGGGTGATGTTGTGAATGCGGGCTTCCGCGGAACCCGCAAACGACGTCCATTGGTTCCCGTTCGGAAGCAGGCCGGTGATCCCGAGCGACGCGGCGGTCATGTTGTCGCCGATTTCCGGTTCGACAAAATCAAAGCCGAGCACGGCGCCATGGGCGCCCTGGGCCACGGCGGCCTGAATTAACTCGATCGATTTCCCCACATTCAGTTCGCGCCCGCGGCTGGAGGGGTAGTACAGGGCCAGGGCATTGGCGGCGTCGTCGAACTGGTAGCGCGCATTGGCCACCCGGCGGGAAAGAGACGGGGTCAGGGGCTGGAGCAGCGCCGTCAATTTGTTTTCATCCAGGGCCAGGATGTAGCGCGCTCCGGAGGAATCGGTCACTTTCCGGAAGGCGAGCATATCCGCGATCATCGCGGGCGTGAGGGTCCAGGAACCCGGGTCGCCGGCTGCCGGCTCGCCGATCGAGAGTATGAAATCCTGCGCCAGCAGGGCTCGGGCCGCTTCGGCCTGCGACGATGCATCCAGCACGTCCGGGGGGTATTCGCTCATTTGCAGCGGGATCTCGGCGTCGGCCAGATTGCCGATCGGAGCGGCCACCAGCTGCAGCATGGTCGACATATCCAGCTGCTTCCCCATCTGGCCCGGGATCGCCGTCACTTCCAGGCCGTGCAGTTCCAGCCTGGCTTCCAGCGCCGGCCGTTCCACATCGGCTGCGATCCGCTGCAGGTACGTCATCGCCCGCCCGAAATCGAATTGCAGGACCGGCGCCACTCCCACCCCGGTGAACCTGGCCTGCATCTGCTTCTCCAGATTCCCGAGCGGATCGCCGGTCCGCCCGACCGCATACGCGTCGTTGATGGTGGCCAGCAGATCCAACCCCAGCCCCAGATCCGCCGGCGTCGCGAGCCAGGATTTATCCTCGTAGGTGAATTTGATCCGTCCGTCGCGCGGATAATAGAAGCCGTCGTTCAACCGGTAGGCCGCTTCGGCGGCCGAGAGGCCCGACAGGTCCAAGCCGTATACCGAGATGCCGGGGAAGATCCTGCCGCTGTTGGTGGAATCGTAGACGGCGGCGCTGACGGCGGTCAGGATCACGACGCTCAACATGGCGGTCAGCACGACGGCCGAAGCGCGGATGATCGTTCGGGATATTCCCGCTGAGCGGCCGGCGGGATCGGGCGCGGCGGGAGTGGATTCAGTCGGTGTATTCATGATGGAAATTATATCCCACGTTATCCGGAAGCCGATCGATACCGGCCGGCAATCCGAGGGATTTATCCGATTTCGCGCTGTTTACGCTTACGGTTTATCCGCCCCGGCCGCCCGGTCGAAGATCCGCCGGAATTCCGCCTCGAATGCCGCGGCCAGCTCCGGATTATCCAGGATCAGAAGGTCTTCGTCGTTTTTGTTTTCGGCGCTCGCCGTGAAGTTATAGGAACCGGCGATGACGATCCTGCCGTCAAGGATGATGACTTTATGATGCATGTTGCGCGGATTGGCATCCAGGTGGACCGTCGCGCCCCCGGCCGCCAATGCGCCGAATTGCGCTCCGGAATTGGAGCGGGCCTGCGTCCCTTCCAGCACCCCGAACAGCGCCAGTCCATCCGGCAGGCGGTCGAGCATCGCCGATGCGATCGCGCCGGAGGTAAAGGAGAACGCCAGAAAATGGATCGAGGTCCGCGCCGCACGGATTTCACGGATCACGCGGGATGCCACCGGTTCGTCCGGCGCAAAAAGCGCCTCGATCGTTCCAGCCCCGGCCTGCACCGCCGGCTGCGCTTTTCCGGACGGGGAGGAGGAACCGAATTTTTTGGCGGCGAACATCTCCTCGAACTCCGCGGTAAAAATCCGCGCCAGTTCGGCGGATCGGATCCGCAGCAGATTATTGTCGTTGCGATAGGCGTCGTTGACCGTCAGGTTCATTGAGCCGGCCCACACTTCCCGGCCGTCGATCACCACAAATTTATCGTGCATCAACCCGTCCCGGCCGTCTCCGGCGACCGGGATCCCCTCCCCGCGCAGGAGATCCAGCGCCTCGTTGCGCCAATTATCGCTATCGACAACGATCCGAACGGCCACCCCGCGGTTCTTTGCGCGCAAAAGCGCCCTCGCCAGCGAGAGCAGATCAAAATCGTATGACGCGATGTCGATCCTCGCGGCCGCTGCGTCGATCGCCCCGGCGAGAATCTCGTCCGGTCCGCCGGCGTATTCGCCGTCGAAGACCTGCGGCCGGCTGAAGAATACGGCCACCGGCCCGGACGGCGCGGTTGCCGTGGGCACAGGCGGGGGTTTGGCGGAAATGCCTTCCCGATGCGCAGCGCCCCACCCGAGCGCGGCCAGCGCCGGGAACAACAAGGCGGCACGAATGACGAGCAACCGAATCTGTTTGGTGTGGAACATAAATCCCCCTGGATGGTTTGTGTGAAAGCGGCTATGGTCCGAGTTTTACCGCCACCAATTCATTGCCGCCAAGAATGGTATTGTACCCGGCCCGGATGGAGTGCAACTCCACGTAGGAAAAGGCATCCGTCAGCGCGGGACGGAACACCACGAGATACTCCGGCCTCATATCGGCGATCAACTCAAGCATCGGGCGCCCGATGCACGCTTCGCAATTCAATCCCAGGAAGTCGACGATTTTCTGATCCGGCCTGCTCCAGAACCGCATCGCGCCGGCGTCCGTTACGCCGATGACCGCGTTGGCCGGCAGGTTTTGGCCGATCCATTTCCCCATGGCGACGTTGACCTGTTCGACATTTTCAGTGTTCCAGCTGTATTGCTCGATCAGGTATCCATGCAAATCGAAGATGTTCCGGCCGATCACCACCAGCGCCAGCAGGGCGGCGACCGGCGCGGCGAACACGATCCACCGCGCCCGGGGCCGTGTCACGCGGCTCCACAAGTACGCGGCGCCCACGCTCAGCAGGATGATCCAAAGCGGGAGAAGAAAATCCATGTAGCGCCGGGCGAAATACGTCCAGGGGATCTCGCCCGCGACGACTTTTATGTTGATCGAAAAGGCGTACAGCTGCAGCACGGGTATCAGCAGCAAGGGCGCTGCGGCCAGCAGCCGCTTCGATTGCCAAAGCGAGAAGAAGGCCGCCACCATGA
>CAZYSF010000586.1:0-3482 GCA_964649635.1 uncultured Anaerolineales bacterium
TGCGGAACGGGATCTGCACCGGATCGGATTCCGATTCCCGGACGGGCGGCACCGGCTCGTAATACCGGGTGCGGGAAAGCCGCGTCAGAGTCCACGGCGTGTCCGGCGTGGCGCCGAGCGGCACATCCACCTTTAGCGCCGCCACATCCGGTTGCGCCGGAAGCGCGAGGCTCTTTTCCGCGAACAGCCTGGTGAAGTATGCGGCGGCGGCAAAATCCACCGCACAGGCAAGGTCTTCCTTCATATCCGCAGGGGTTTCCTGCGATACCGCCAGCGCCCGCAGGCCCCCGGCGGCCGCCTCGAGCACCGCGCCCACCGTGCCGGAAATGGTGACCCCGTAGCCGACGTTCTCCCCGAAATTGATGCCCGCCACCACAAGGTCCGGCGGAACGGGGAGGATCTCGAACAAGGCGAACAGGACAACCTGCGCGGGGGATCCGTCGACGGCGTACACGCGGTGCTTTTTCCCGCCGATGATTTTTTCGCGCCGGTCGATGTTCCCGGACGTCGCCCGGGGAAAGCTGCGCCCGGCGCCCGACCATTGCCGGCTCGGCGCGGCGACCGTGACCTCCCCGACCGCCGCCAGCGCCTCCGCGGCGGCCCACAGCCCGCGGCTTTCGATGCCGTCGTCGTTGGTTAAGAGGATCGACGGTCGCGTCACGGCTTCTTCCGCACGATCAGCCGCAGGCCTTCGACCCGGACCACTTCCACAAGTTCACCCGCCGCGAGCGCGGATCCATCCTCGCTCTCGGCGCTCCACAACTCCCCTTCCGCCTGGACCGTCCCCTTCGGATCCAGCGCCTCGCGCACCTCGCCCGGCTTTCCGGCCAGCGCCGTAATGCCCATCGCCGGCGGCAGCCGCCGGGTGCGGAGGGCAACTCCAATGACCACCGAAAACACCGCCGCCAGGGTGACCCCGGTGCCGATAACCAGCGGCACGGAGACGCGCTGAAATTCCGGCGTGATGGGGGAATTAAACAGGATCAGCGCGCCGGCGATAAACGACGCCGCGCCGACGGCGGTCAACGCGCCGTGCGTGGGGGTCTGGAATTCCAGGAAGAAGAGAACGAACGCCAGGACAACGAAGGCCAGCCCGAGCCAGTTGACGGTGAGCAATCCCATCCCGTAAAACGCGAGCGCCAGGCAGACCGCACCGATGAACCCCGCCACCCAGCCGCCGGGGGACGAAAGCTCGATCAGGATCGCCTGCACGCCGATTGCCAGCAGGATGAAGACGATGTTGGGATTGGTGAGCACCCCGAGCAGGATCTCGATGATGTTGAGATCCAATTCGTCGACCGCGGCAAACCCGGTGTGCAGGGTCACTTCCCCGCCCGCCAGGCGGACGGTTCGCCCGTCCAATTGGCGGAGCAGGTCTTCCCGGTTTTCGGCGATGATGTCGATCAGCCCGGCTTCCAGCGCTTCGCGGGAGGAAACCGCCTTGGCGCTTTGGATCGTGCTTTCGGCGAGCGCCACCGCTTCGGGGGACCGGCTCTCGGTAAGCGACCGCACCAGCGCGCTGAGAATTTCCTTTTCCTTGGCGGCGAGCGTCTCGTTCAGGTCCTCGCCCTGCGATCCGACCGGGCTGGCGGCGCCGATCGCCGTTTCCGGAGCCATCGCCGCGATATGCCCGGCCAGCGTGATCAGCGTCCCGGCGCTCCCGGCCATCGCGCCGCGCGGCGCCACGTACACCACCACCGGAACGGCGCTTTCCCTCAGGGCGGTGACGATCCGTTCCATCAGGTCGATCTGGCCGCCGGGCGTGTTGAGCTGCAGGACGATCAGCGAGTACCCCTCGCGTCCGGCCTGATCCACCCCGCGTTCCACGTATTCGGTCATTACGGTGGAAACCGCGCCTTCGGCCGTCAGCCACAGGACGCGCGTGGCCGCGGCGGCGCGGGCGTTCGCCGGGGAAAGGAACAGCAACAGGAACAGAATCAGCAGGATTTGCTTGCGCATGGCGGCCTCGTTTGGAATTATAATCCCGCCAACCCTGATCTCTCCGCGCAGCTGCACGTTCACGCCGTCGGTGGAACGGCTCCGGCGACCACCGGGGCGGCAACCACCACTATCATCCGCCGGAACAGGAGATCTTGTGCCCGCTTCCCCGTACGATCTGATCGTCATCGGCGCCGGCCCTGCCGGGTACGTCTGCGCCATCCGGGCCGCCCAGCTGGGTTTGAAAACGGCGGTGGCGGAAAAAGAATTTCTCGGCGGCGTGTGTCTGAACGTCGGCTGCATCCCCTCGAAAGCCCTCCTGCGCAACGCGGAAGTCATCCACACCCTGAAAACCGGCGGCGGGGAATTCGGTTTCGAAACCGGCGAAGTGCGCGCGGATTACAGCGCCGCCGTTAAACGGTCGCGCCGGGTGTCGGGCCGGATGGTCAAGGGGGTGGAGTTCCTCCTCAAGAAAAACGCGATCGACGTCCTGCGCGGCGCTGCCCGGATTACCGAGCCGGGTGCCGTGATGCTGACCCCCGCCGACGGCGGAAGCGAACTACCCCTTCAAACCAAAAACATCGTCGTGGCGTCCGGCGCGCGTCCCGCCATCCCGCCCGGTTTCGCGGCGGATGGAACGCACATAATCACCTATCGTGAAGCCATTCTCCAGGAAACTCCGCCCTCCTCGGTTGTTATCGTCGGGGGCGGCCCGATCGGGCTCGAATTCGCAACCGTCTGGAACGCCTACGGTGTCCCGGTGACGATTGTGGAGATGCTCCCGCGGATCGCGCCGCTGGAAGACGAGGAAACGAGCGTGGAACTCGCGAAGATGCTCGCCCGGCGCGGGATCGAAATCCGCACCGGCAGCACCGTGAAATCCGCCGAGCTCTCCGGCGGCAGTATGAAAATTCAATTGCAGACAGGCGCCGGCGAGGAATCCCTCGAAGCCGGGCAGGTGTTGCTGGCGGTCGGCTTCCGGCCGAATTCCGAAAATCTCGGCTTGGAAAACCTGGGCGTCGGGATGGAAAAAGGGCGCATCACCGTCGACGAGCGCATGGCCACCAACATCCCGGGGATCTGGGCGGTCGGCGATGTCACCGGCAAACTGATGCTGGCGCACGTCGGTTCGGCCATGGGCAAAGCCTGCGCGGAGAACATCGCCGGCGGGAAGGGCGCAATCCTGGATTACGAATTCCTCCCGCGGGCCGTTTATTCCCAGCCGCAAGTGGCATCCTTCGGGCTGACCGAAACTCAGGCGGCGGCGCGGGGAATTTCCGTCCGGACCGCGCGGTTCCCATTCCAGGCCAACGGAAAGGCGCTCGGGCTCGGGGATTACGGCGGCTGGGTGAAACTGATCGCCGATGAAACCGGGCGGCTGCTTGGGGCGCATCTGATCGGCCCGGAAGTGACCGAACTTCTGCCCGAACTTACCCTGGCCCGCCAGGCCGGCCTCGGGATCGAAGCGATCGCGCGGAACGTGCACGCCCACCCGACCCTGAGCGAGGTGCTGATGGAAGCGGCGCACGGATTGGATGGGGGTT
>CAZYSF010000587.1:0-2040 GCA_964649635.1 uncultured Anaerolineales bacterium
AATCCAAATCGTCGTCAACTCCTGCCTGAAGAACGGCTGCCCGGATGCCGGGGCGGGGATCGTCGCTCCGCTGCCGACCGCCCGCCCGACCGCCGCGCCGGTTTCCACACCCCGACCGGCCGGACCGACGGCGGATTCCTCTCCGGATTCCGCGGGCAAGGTGATTACGGTGCCGCTGATCGGAACGGTGGATCTTTCCGCGCACTCGCTGACAATCAGCACGGCGCTGATCGCGCTGGTCGACGGATTCAACCCCTGCTCGCTGTGGGTGCTGACAATGCTGCTGGCGCTCACCCTGCACACCGGTTCGCGACGCAAGGTGCTGGCGATCGGTTTGATCTTCCTGACCGTCACCGCCGCGATCTACGGTTTGTTCATCACCGGGCTGTTTACCATGTTCACCGTGCTCAGCTTCACGGGATGGATCCAGGCGACCGTCGCACTGGTGGCGCTCGTGTTCGCACTGGTCAACCTCAAGGATTACTTCTGGTACAAGGAAGGCCTTTCGTTCACGATCTCTGAGTCGAAAAAACCCGGCATCGCCCAACGCATGCGGGCCCTGATGGATCCGAACCGCTCCATGTGGAGCCTGGCGGGCGGCACGGTGGTGCTGGCGGCCGGCGTTTCATTGGTCGAGTTTTCCTGCACGGCGGGCTTTCCGGTTTTATGGACCAACCTGCTGTCGGCGCAGGGGGTCAGCGCCGTCACATTCATATCGCTTCTGCTGCTCTATCTGCTGATCTACCAGCTGGACGAGCTGGCGGTGTTCGGGGCGGCGGTCTATTCGCTCAAAGCCAGCCGGCTGGAGGAAAAGCACGGCCGGATCCTCAAGCTCGTCGGCGGCATGCTGATGTTGACGCTGGGGGCGGTGATGCTGATCCGGCCGAGCCTGATGAACGACCTGGCGAGCTCGCTGATCATCTTCGGGATTGCGCTGTCTGCGGTGCTGCTGGTGCTGCTGGTGCATCGGGTCATCCTGCCTAAGATGGGGGTTCGGATCGGGAGCGAGTTATCGAGAGAGAGAAAACGACGGACCCGCCATGGATAGGACGGGGAAAGCTGAACCTCAATGAACACGAAGCCACGGCCGGCACTTTTTTCATTGAAGCGGCGGAGGAGATTCGCATACATCGCGGCCGCCGCGATCCTCGCAGCTCTCATTTTCCTCGCCGGATCGACGGTATACGCCCGGCTATCCCCTTCCGGGAATATTTCCATCCAGAACACCAATTCGATAGATACACCGGCGGGAGCCGCCAGGCTGCTGCCCGAAATCCCCCGGTCCGGCGTTAGTTCGTACATCGCCAGAAACGTTGCGCCCCACACTGAAGAGGATGAATTCCGCCTGGATGTCATCACATATACCGTGCAAGCGGGCGACTACCTGTTCGCGATCGCGGAGAAATTCAAGATCACGCCGGAAACCATTCTCTGGTCCAACTACGCCGTGCTGAGGGATAATCCGGAATTGCTGCTTCCGGGGCAGGTGCTGTTCATACTTCCGGTCGACGGGGTGTATTACCAATGGCAGGCCGGGGACCGGCTGGATGCGGTGGCCGGGACCTTCGGCGTCGGTGTGGAGGATATCATCTTCTGGCCGGGGAACAACCTGAGCCCGAAAGTCGACATTCAGAATTCCCCCATCCCGGCCGGCACCTGGCTGGTTCTACCGGGCGGCCGCCGAGAATTCCAGCAATGGGAGATGCCGGTCATCCGGAAAACAGACGGCGCCAAATGGGCTGTCGGCGGCGAGGGCGCATGCACCACGGGGCCGTACAGCGGCCCGGCCGGAACGGGATATTGGACCTGGCCCACCGCAAGCCATTGGGTCTGCGGATATGAATACACCGGGTACCATCACGGCATCGATTTATACGTCACGATCGGCGATCCCGTAAGCGCCGCCGATCGCGGCGTGGTGGTCTACGCGGGATGGAATGTCTGGGGATACGGGAACCTGGTGGTGATCGACCACGGCAACGGCTGGCAAACCGTCTACGGCCACCTGGACCGGGTCGACGTCGGCTGTGGTTGGACCGT
>CAZYSF010000588.1:0-1840 GCA_964649635.1 uncultured Anaerolineales bacterium
TACTTGGCCCGCAGCAGGAACAGGAAACCCAGCGTAATAAGGAACAGAATGCCCAGGCCGATATACCGCCTGCCCTCGCCGACGAGGAACACCCAACCCAGCCCGGCCAGGTATAACGGAACGGCAAGCGGGTTCATCCCCAGGATGATGTTCAGCATGTACTCCGTGAACGAAACATCCTGCAATTGGAAGCTTCTATAGCCGAGCCAGTATTCCAAGGTCGGCCAGGAATTGAGCGCCTGCCAAATCAGGTAAGGGGAAAAGACGACGAGGAACACGCCCAATCCGGCCCAGGGCCAGCGGGTCAGGAACTGCCTCCGCAGTTTGGTGGCGAGTAACGCCGCCAGCAGCCCGGGGGCAAGATACAGGATGGTGACTTTCGTCATGCAGGCGATCCCCCCGACAAGTCCCAGCGCGATCCAGAACATCGGATTTTCGGTCCGAAGTAGACGGATCAGCAAATACAGGAACGCCATCAGGGCGAGCTGGTCGAAGCCGTCGTAACCAAAGATGGAGTTCATCATGAGGTAAAAGGGAATAACCAGGAAGGCGGCCGCGCTCAGCGCCGTCGCGAACAGTTTTCCGCCGAGCTCCCGCACGATAAGGCATACGAGGACGAGCGTTGCCGAACCGGCGATCGCGGGCAGGATGTGAATGGCAATGAGTGAATCCCCGAGAACCGCCCGATTGGCGGCGAGCAGTGCCGGCATGATCGGCGGCATATCGACATATCCGAACGCCAGATGCTTGCTCATATCGATGGCATATAACTCGTCGCACAGATAGCCGTAATTGGCGGCAGTGAAGAGGTGAACGAGCACCTTCACTATTGCGAAGACACCAACGATAAGCCAGAAAGACGAGATGCGGGGAAGCTTGGTTTCGATCCCTTGTATCCTATTTTTATTCATTTTTCCTCCAATAGTGGATTGATTCTATCAAGGATTCAGTTCGATCAGAACCCCCCGAATGCGTCTGGTTTGGTTTTTTACCCCTGCGCGGTCACGATGCGGGGGGCTGTTCAAACAGCGGGCAGCCCTCCGGTTGGCATGTGCCCAAGCCTCGACCCGGAGCGGCGGCGAAACCACCCTCCCCGATCACCCGATCGGGTGAGCACGGATCACCCCCCTCCCCGCTACCATGGGCGAAACACAAAAAGGACCGCCCATGATCCCATCCAACGCCATCCAGGTAAACGGATTAATAAAAACCTACAACAGCTTCACCGCCGTGGACAACCTCGAATTCGCCGTCCGCGGAGGCGAGATCTTCAGCCTGCTGGGGCCGAACGGCGCCGGGAAAAGCACGAGCATCTCGATGCTTTCCTGCCTGCTGGCGCCGAGCGGCGGAGACGCGCTTCTGGCGGGCCATTCCATCACCCGCGCGCCGCAATCCGTCAAACGGATGATCGGCGTCGTGCCCCAGGAGATCGCTGTCTACGACGACCTGAGCGCGCATCAGAACCTGGTCTTCTGGGGCCGGATGTACGGGATGCGCGGGCGCCATCTCGCCCGCCGCGTCGATGAAGTCCTCGACCTGACCGGCCTCTCGGACCGCCGCCACGACCGCGCCGGGCAATATTCCGGCGGGATGCAGCGCCGGCTCAACATCGGCATCGGGCTGCTCCACCAGCCGCGGCTGCTGCTCCTCGACGAGCCGACCGTGGGCGTCGACCCACAGAGCCGCAATGCCATCCTGGAGAGCATCGCCGCGCTCGGCCGATCCGGGATGGCGATCCTGTACACGACCCACTACATGGAGGAGGCCGAGCGGCTGTGCCATCGCGTCGGGATCATCGACGAGGGGCACATCAAGGCCGAGGGGACGCGCCGGGCGCTGA
>CAZYSF010000589.1:0-2457 GCA_964649635.1 uncultured Anaerolineales bacterium
CCACGATGCGCCTGCACACCGGCGACCGGATCCGCGTGGACGGCGGAAAAGGCGCGGTGGAGATCTTAAAATCGCCTCGGCATAAACACCGGCAGAAAGAAGATAGAATGGGGGGGAAGGATGCGCCGGCATCGGATGCCGGACTGCTTCGCCCGATCCCTGGCAACCGGTCTCCCGGGAGAAAATCGATTGGAAAATAAAATTCTCTCCATATTCTGGAATTCCAAAGACCGGCGCCTGCGGGCCTTGTGGCGGCTCCTGATCCAGAGTTCCGTCTGGCTGGGCTTCCAGATCGGCCTGGGCGTGGCTTTCGTCATGCTGCTCCTGGCGGCGGCCGTGGTCGGCGGCTGGATGCCCGCGCAGGACCTCACGGATTCGTCCGACCGGATTATGGACCTGTTGTCCCGGCCGGACATCCTCCTAATTCTGCAAATTGCCACCTTCGTGATCACGATCGGCAGCGTCTGGCTGGCCGGCCGGATTCTGGACCGCCGGAAATTTTCGGATTTCGGGTTTCACTTTTCCGCCCGCTGGTTCCTGGATCTGGGATTTGGATTGCTCCTGGGTGCCGTCCTGATGGCGGCCGTTTTCGCCGTCGAACTTGGCGCGGGATGGATCACCGTCGACGGGTATCTGGTTACGGATGAAGCCGGCGGAATATTCCCGCTGGCCATCCTTCTGCCGCTGATCTTGTTCCTGTGTGTCGGTATCTCCGAGGAGCTTTCCAGCCGGGGGTACCAGCTGAAGAACATGGCCGAGGGCATGATGGGACCGCGCTTCGGCGCGGCCGGGGCGATTTTTGCGGCGACCGTCTGCTCGTCGGTTATTTTTGGTTTTTTACACGCGGCCAATCCCAATATCACCGTGATCAGCGTCCTGAACCTGATGGCGGCCGGCGTCTTCCTGGCGCTTGGATACGTCCTGACCGGCGAACTCGCGCTGCCGGTCGGCATTCACATCACCTGGAACTTTTTCCAGGGCAACGTGTTCGGTTTTCCCGTCAGCGGATTGGATCCGATCGCCGCGAAGTTCATTGCCATCCGTCAGGGCGGCCCGGAATGGATCACCGGCGGCGCGTTCGGCCCGGAAGGGGGCCTGATCGGTCTGGCGGCGATGCTGCTCGGAAGCATCCTCATCCTTCTGTGGGTGAGAATCACCCGCGGAAGAATTTCTTTGGCGCGGAGGTTGGCCGAATCGCCGGGAGAACAGAGCATAATTGAAAAGGGAGATCCAATTTAACAGGATGTTGAAAAAGGAATCAACAGGTGTCATTGCGAGCGACCGAAGGGAGCGAAGCAATCTCCCCCTTCGTAAAAACAAGGAGATTGCTTCGCCGCTTCGCTCCTTGCAATGACATCCTCAGCCTTTTTCAACATCCTATTAGAGGCATTTATTGGAGGATCATGAATCGCAAAGGATGGTTGCTCCTGATCGTTGCGGCGGCAGGGGTTCTGGTGATCGCGATCGGATGGCTCGTGCTGCGGGGAGGCGCGGGCGGCATCGGCCGGCCGGTATCCACGGCTACTCCCGAAATACAGCCTTTCCCCACACTGGATGCCTCCGCAACTGGGGAGTTTGTGATCGCCCGCGACGGACGCTTCCTGTATGAAGGGCGCCCGTACTATTTTGTAGGGACGAATTTCTGGCAGGGGATGAATTTGGCCGTCGACAGCCCGGGCGGCAACCGGACGATGCTCCTGAAGGAACTCGACCGGCTGCAATCGCTCGGCATACCCAACCTGCGCATCATGGCTTCTTCGGAAGGGCCGAATACCGAACCTTATCGCATGGTTCCGGCGCTGATGACCTCGCCCGGGGTATACGACGAAAGCGTCCTCGACGGCCTGGACTACCTCCTGGACCAAATCGGCCGGCGCGGGCTGAAGGCCGTAATGGTGCTGAACAATTACTGGTATTGGTCGGGTGGCATGGCGCAGTACGTCTCCTGGCGCGACAATACGGAAATCCCCTACCCGGGGGATTGGAACAATTACATGACCTACTCGGCCCGGTTTTATTACTGTGAGGTGTGCCAGGGTTGGTACCGGGACCATATCCGGATGCTGATCGAACGCGTCAATCCGTATACCGGAAAAGCCTACCGCGACGACCCCGCCATTTTTTCCTGGGAACTGGGCAATGAACCGCGCAACTATCCGCTGGATTGGGTTTACGACACGGCCGCCTACATCAAATCGCTCGATTCCAATCACATGGTCACCACGGGTTCGGAAGGCGCGCTTCCCGACGGGACCCAGAATTTCACATCGACCCACAGCAGCCCGGACATCGATTACGCCACCATCCATATCTGGCCGCAGAACTGGGGCTGGTATGCTCCGGAGAACCCCGGGAGCTTCAATACGGCGCTGGCGTACGCGCACCTGTATTTGTCCAACGCCGAACGGGACTGCAAAACGATGAATAAACCGCTGGTCCTGGAGGAGTTCGGATTGG
>CAZYSF010000590.1:0-2561 GCA_964649635.1 uncultured Anaerolineales bacterium
GTCAGCAGCGGCTTCATGTTCAATGCCGTGCCGACGAAGGCTGCCGCGCCGCCGATCCGCCCGCCGCGCCGCAGGAATTCCAGCGTATCCACGACAAAAATCACGCCGCTTGAATCCACCGCTTTGCGGGCGACCGCGGCCGCATCGGCGAGGCCGGCGCCGTCTTCGACCGCCCGGGCGGCCGCCAACGCGCAGTATCCGAGCGCCATCGCCGTGGTGAGCGTGTCGACGATCTCGATTTTGGCATTGGGAAACTCGGCTTTGGCCTGGACGGCGGAATCCACCGTGCCGGAGAGTTTGCTTGAGATCAGAACGGCGAGGATCGAATCCCCGGCCGCGATGATCGGGGCGAATTCCTTCTTGAACTCCTCAGGGGTGGTCTGGGAGGTCGAAGGCATGATTTTTGCGGTCTTCAGGCGCTTGTAGAATTCCGGAGGCGTGATCTGGGTCCCGTCGTGCAGGGTTTCGTTCCCCCAGATGAGCGATAGCGGCACAACGTGGATCCCGTGCTGCTTGACGAGCGATGCAGGAATGTAGGCGGTGCTGTCTGTGACGATGACCGTTTTTCCCATTCAGATCCTCCATGCTTGGCAAAAATGGCTGGGGCGGATTATACCGTCCCGCGGGAGCCTGATTTAGGCCAAATAGCCTAATGCGTTAAAACACCCTCCGCCGGCCATGGATGCGTTCCGGCCGGCACGGCTTGACTCTCCCGCAACGGGAGGGTGTAAAGTCCATCCCGTTGCGCCGGATTCACAAAAAAAAGCGGAGAATAGGAGTGAACGGCCGTGAAACTAATTTCAATGCCCCACAAAGTCTGCGGATTGACCTGCATGATCAACGGATTGGAGGACCTGTACGAGCAAAAGACCGGCGTACGCCTCCCCGACTGGCTGCTGATGCACCTGAGCGGCATGCTGGGATTCGTCTATATCAGGAACAAACATGCGCCCGCGCCGAGGATGGTGTTTTGGGGGATGCAGATCGCCAAATATCAATTTGCGGAGCTTGCCGACATCGTCGGATTCGAATGGCGGATGATCTCCAACCGGGGTTTCCCCTTCACGCTCCGGCGCGTCCGGGAATCCATCGACGCCGGGCATCCCGCCATCCTGGGCGCATTGGATATGTTCCATCTGCCGTATTACGACCGCTTCTATCATAAGATCCATGTGCCGATTCACCACGTCATGATGGTGGGGTACGATGATGAACAGGAAGCCGCGCTCGTGCTCGATTGCGACCGGCCGGACGTGCAGCGGATTACCTATCCGGACCTGCAGGCGGCCTGGAATGTCGACAATCCCGGCCTGGGGAAGAAAAACACGTTCTACACCTTTTCATTCGGGAAAACGGTTTCCGATGTGGAAAAGATTGCCCGCACGGGGCTGGCCAAACGGGCGGCGGCCATGCTCGAGGCGCCGGTAAGCATGCTGGGGATCAAGGGGATGCGCAAACTGGCCAACGATCTTCCGCGCTGGCCGGCTGAACTCGGAGCAAAGGGGTTGAACGCCTCGCTCCGCCACCTGGCTGAGTTCACGGGTTTTCCACCCGTCCCGCCGAACCGGCTCACGGGGTATGCCGCGCCGGATAATCATCGCGGCGGGCGGGATGTGTTCGCCGGATTGTTGCGGCGGCTGGCACAAGACTCCGCCGAACCCGCCTGGGCGGAGGCGGCCGGCCTGTTCGACCGGTCGGCGCAGGAATTGGAGATGGCGACCGACGCCGTCGTGGATTTCCTATTGAGAAAAAGCGGCACTTTGGACGGCGCCGCTTCGGTTATCGGAAAAATCGCCGATATCGAGGAGGAGGGATTTCGGATCATTCGCGGGGGATAAGGAATAGGTGGTCGAGTAGCGATCTTTGCGTATCGAGACCACCGTTTCGATATGACCGGTCTGGTCCCGATACGGGGGGTGTCCAAAAAGTGGAAGAAAGGTTTTCTTGGGTGATACCTTGCCAAGTTTGGTCGTCATTCCCGCGCCTGCCCTCGCGGAACATCACGGCTCGCTTTTGTTTTATGAGCCGTGATGAATGCGAAGCGAGGGTGTTCTTAGCGGGAATCCAGGGTGTTTCGGACTGGATGCCCGCCAAGTACACCCCGCTTCGTATTCGCGCGGGGTCCAAAACCAACCCAATCCTGCGCACTCTGCGGGGCAGGCACGGGCATGACGATCGGTTGATGTCCCGGTGATTCTTTTTAGGCAACCCCCTACTTGACCCTCTTATCTCAGGATAGGCTGATTAATGTCAGATTCCGGCGCACCAGGCAATCCCTATTGTCCCCGGCCCGACATGCGCGCCGATCGCCGGGCTGACTTCGCTGAGGATGCACTCGTCCGGGTGGAACTTTTCCTGCGCGGCTTTCATCAGCGCCCGCGCTTCCGCCGGGGAACCGGCATGCAGCGGGCTGAGCCGCAACGGGCGCCGGTTGCCAATCCTCTGTTCGACCAGATCCAGCATTCGTTCCGTGGCTTTGGCTTTCGTCCGCACGCTCTCCAGCGCGTCGATGTTGCCGGTGAGGGTGTAGCGCTCCAGGGCCCTGGCCCGGGCCCGGCGGC
>CAZYSF010000591.1:0-4114 GCA_964649635.1 uncultured Anaerolineales bacterium
TAGGTGAACGCCGGCGCGATTACCGTCTTGCAGGCGGACGCCAGCGCGGCCGTCAGCGCGGCCACTCCCCCGCGCACCGTCTCCGGTATCAGGGACGGGCCGATCACCAGAATCCGTGCATCGCCTTCCAGGCCGATTTCCCGTAAGGCCAGAAGGATGTCGCGGTATCCGAAGGCGCCTGCGCGTTTGCGGGTGGACATGTTGGAACTCGTATGCGGCCGCAGGATCCCTGAACGGGTCCGGCTGCTTATTTCCCCTTCCCCAATTCGATCGAACGCCGGTGGGCGGCCTGCACCGCCCGCGCCACAATCTCCCGGAAACCGTCCGCCTCGAACGAACGGAGGGCCGCCGCGGTGGTGCCACCCGGCGAGGTGACCTGATTCCGCAATTGCGCCAGGTCCAGCGCGCTGCTCCCGGCATACTCCGCGGATCCCTGCACGGTCTGGAGGACGAGCTGCCTGGCCACGGCCGGAGAAAAACCAAGCTGCACCCCCGCCTCCACCAGCGCTTCCATGAAAAGAAAAACATACGCCGGGCCGGATCCGGAGAGCGCGGTCGCCGCATCGAGGTGGGCTTCCTGCTCGACATACACTTCCATTCCCAGCGCGCCGAGAATTTCCCGGGCTTGCGAGCGCTGGGCTTCGGTGACGGCGGCGGATGCCGTCCAAACCGTCATCCCCCGGCCGATTTGCGCGGGCGTATTCGGCATCGACCGGACGATTGCCGCATGCGCCAGCCCTTCGGAAATGGCCGCGATTTTCGCGCCGGCGATGATGGAAAGGACAAGCGCCCGGGCGGGTATGCCGCCCGAAAGCGCCGGCATCACCTGCGGCAGGGTCTGGGGTTTCACGGAAAGCACGACCACATCCGCCCCCTGCGCCGCCGCGCGGTTGTCGGCGCTGAAGCCGACCGCGTAACGATCCGTCAAATCCTTCCCGCGTTCCGGACGGACGTCCGATGCGATGATGCGTGAAGGATCGATCAGCTTCCGGGCCAGCATGCCGCGCATCACCGCTTCCGCCATCACTCCGGCTCCGATGAACGCCACTCTGGATTCTTCACGCATGGACGTCTCCCTCCCCCCAGGTCCATGCGCGCATGGATTTTAGCGCGTCGTAAGCGGTGAGATCCAATTGGACCGGCGTGACCGATACATATCCCTGCGAGACCGCCCAGTAATCCGTTTCTTCCGCCAGGATTCCCTCCGGCGGTCCGCCGCCGATCCAATAATACGGTTTCCCGCGCGGGTCGATTCGGGTTACGAGTTCGTCGCGGTAGACCCGCAGGCCCTGCCGGGTGACCCGCACGCCGCGGATTTGTTCTTCCGGGAGGCATGGGACGTTGATGTTAAGGAGGACACCCGGCGGTAATTTCCGAGCAAGTACGGAGCGGACGGCATACGCGGCAAACTTCGCGGCGGTTTGGTAGGCGCGTTTCCCCGCCGATTCCGGAACGCACATCGAGACGGCGATCCCCGCCGCGCCGTTGATTACGGCTTCCATGGCCGCGGTCACGGTTCCCGAATAGGTCAGATCGTATCCCAGGTTGGGGCCGGCGTTGACCCCCGAGACGACAATGTCCACCGGTGTTTTAACCAGACCGAGAATCGCCAACGCCACGCAATCGGAAGGTGCGCCGCTCGTGACGATCACCGCAGAACCGTCCGAAAGGGTCGAATCCCATGCCCGCAGCGGTTTATGCATGGTCTTCACATGCCCGCCGGCCGACCAGTTGTGCTCGGGGACGCACACGGTCACATCCCCTTCGGCCCGCAGCGCCTGCGCCAGGATCGGCAGGCCGGGTGCGTGAACGCCGTCGTCGTTGGTTACCAGAATGTGGGTCATCGTAATCCGGTGCTGTCCGTATCCGCCGGCCGATCCTGAAGGGTTTTAATCATCCGGTGGAATCCCGAGTATTGTACGCCCGGAGCGCGCAGCCTGCTGATCACTTTGCGGTCCACCCGGTACCCCACCCGCTGATAAAAACGGAAGGCGCCGGTATTGTGCAGCATCACCGACAGGGAGCATGTTGAAATATTCAGGTCCCGCGCCCGCCGTTCGGCGTCTTCCAGCAGCGCGCGTCCGACCCCGCGTTTGCGGTGCCCCGGGGCCACCGCCAGCGTGCTCACGTAATACTCCCCCGCTTCCGCATCCCCCTCGAACGCCAGCGGGAATCCTCTCCACGCCAGGTCCATGGCGGCCCTCCATCCAAAACATTTGGCGACGGCGAGCGCGAGTTGTACGGTCGCCTTTGACAGTTCCGACTCGGGTATCTCCTGCGCGATGCCGGCGATGGTTCCTTCCATCTCGGCCAGTATGGAATACTGATATGAAAGGAAATGCTTCCGTTCGCGGAAGAGCGCCGCAAGCACCCGGGTGGTCCCGGCTCCCGTGGATTGCCCGAAGATGAAATCCCCCAGGGTGCCCATGGTTTCATACATCAACGCCGCCGCCGGTTCGGCGTCTTCCGGCATTGCAGGGCGCAGGACAATGGAAGCAGACATGCCCGCATTGTAATCCAACCTGGCTCTCAGAATCCACGAAGAGCACGAATAGCACAAAGTATTGATGAAATAATCTCATGCATTTCTTCGTGCCCTTCGTGCTCTTCGTGGATTCTATGGATTGTCAAGCAAATGAAAGCGCATTAGACTCCCACATGAGGAATACAAATCATGCCCGAACCCGTCCGTGGCCGGATCCGCAGCCCCGAAGGACAGGAACCGCCGCGCCCGGTGCGGCGGCCGGAATGGATCCGCCTGACCAAGCCGCCCGAGGAAAAAGTAAACGCCCTCCGCTCCCGGATGCGGGCGGTTTCCCTGCACACCGTGTGCGAAGAGGCGATGTGCCCGAACTTCGGAGAATGCTGGAGCCGCGGCACCGCGACCTTCCTGCTGCTGGGGGATATTTGCACCCGCTCATGCGGATTCTGCGACATCAAACACGGGCGCCCCGCGCCGCTGGATCCCGGCGAACCGGAGCGGGTCGCCCGGACGGCCGGGGATTTGCGCCTGCGCCACGTGGTGATCACCTCGGTCAACCGCGATGACCTGCCCGACGGCGGCGCGGCGGTGTTCGCCGAGACCATCCGCCGGGTGCGCGGCGCGCTTCCCGGTTCCACAATCGAGGTCCTCATCCCGGATTTCAAGGGCCGTGAAGCCTCCCTGCGGATCGTGGTGGAAGCGCGTCCGGACATTCTCAATCACAACGTCGAAACGGTCCCGCGCCTGTTCCGCAAAGTTCAACCCCAGGACCGGTACGCCTGGGCGCAGGCCACTCTGGAAACCGCCAAACGCATGAACCCGGAGCAGGTCACAAAATCCGGCATTATGGTGGGTCTGGGGGAAACGTTCGAGGAGGTGGTCGCGGTGATGCGGGATTTGCGCCGCTGGCAGGTGGACATTCTCACGATCGGCCAATACCTCCAACCGTCGCGGCGCCATTTGCCGGTCGAACGGTATTACCGTCCGCAGGAATTCGACGAGCTGAAACGCGCAGGGATTGAGGATCTGGGCTTCCGCTGGGTTGAATCCGCCCCCCTGGTGCGCTCCTCCTACCGCGCCGACGAACAGGCCGCGGCGCTCGTGCGAAGGTGATGTCTATGCAGGGGGCGCTTGCGTCACGTCTCCTGGCGCCGCATCACCCAAATCACAATCCCGAACATCACCAGCGTGGAAACGGCAATCAGGCCCAGCCGCCAAGCCGCATCGGAAAGGGCGACCGTGCCGGTCAGCGATTGATTCAACAACTCCACCAGATAGAAGGTGGGGATCAGGCGGATGATCTTGTCGATCAGGGCCGGCGGCTGCAAAACGCTCAGCCAGCTCGGCGCCAGTAAAACCATCATCACGATCGTCGACCAGGTGTTGATCTGCATCATCGTATGCAGCAGTGTGCCCATCAGCAATCCCGCCATCACCAAAAACAACGCGCCCAGCACCACCGCGAGCAGGGTGACCGGCCAACTCCCGGAGATGCCCTTATTGAGCAGGATCAGCATCCCCGCGCTTAGCAGCGAATAGGCCAGTCCGGTGACGGCTTTTCCCGCCGCGATCTCCGCCGGGGTGACCGGCGCCACGAGCAGGAATTCCATGGTGTGTTTTCCCTTCTCCTCG
>CAZYSF010000592.1:0-13323 GCA_964649635.1 uncultured Anaerolineales bacterium
TTTCCCCGGGCGAAAAAGGTGTCATGCTGAGCGAAGCGAAGCATCTGTTGCTGCGTTTTAAGACCCTTCGCTGCCCCCACTCGCGAATTCTTCACATTGGAAGACCACCGATGCTTATCGCTCCCATCGCTTCGCAACCATACCCGCTCAGTATCAAAAGGCGAGCGGGGATGCTTCCCCCGCTCGCGGAGCCTTCGTCCCGGGAGATCGCCGGTGCTCATCGCTCCCATCGCTTCGCAACCATCCCCGCTCAGTATCAAAAGGCGAGCGGTGATGCTTCGCGAGGGCAGGCGGGGGGCAAGCGCGAGGGCAGGCGGGGGGCGAACGCTCAGGGTGACATTTTCAGAGATTTCAATGTATGAATCGTTTCGAGTTATAGGTGAGGAAGGGGCAGGAAAAAGTAAGAAATAGGAAGACATACCTGGATTAAAAAGACCAAAAAGATTTTCAAACAACCGGAAAATCCGTGGATTTTTCTTCCAGAAGGATTATATCAGGTCAATTTTTCAGGCTCGCCGACTTGGCGCATTTGACCTAACTTGGGGCTCAGAATTACTCGGAAAAAAACGACGGGTGAAATGGCCTTTTCAAGGGCGGGTCTTAAAAAAACTCTTGACAAACTGGAAAAACTGTTTTACGATACTATCACGATATATCGCGATAGTATCTTTGGAGGGATGTCAAATGAGGAGTAGTCATAGAGTCTGGCGGGAAAACCGGTTCGAAAGGGGTGACATAAAATATGTCATCCTGGACCTCCTGCGGGAACGCCCCAGCTATGGGTATGAAATTATCCGGGCGCTGGAAGAGCGGTTCGGAGGGTTGTATACCCCGAGTGCCGGTACCGTGTACCCGACTCTTCAGATGCTGGAGGAGATGGGATACGTCACATCCTCCCAATCCGAAGGTAGAAAAAACTTCACAATCACCCCGGCGGGAACCCAGTTCCTGAAGGACCAAAAAAGCCAGATGGCGGATGTGCAGGATCGCATGCGCGGCCTGGGGGACCGGATTTCTTCCGCGGGAGAAGTGCATGACATGGTGGATCGGATGAAGGATATGCTGAAAACGGTGAAGCACAACCGGCGCCACATCAATCCGGAAAGGATACTCCGGATCCGGGAAGTGCTGGATCGTGCCCAGCGGGAAATCGAAGACCTGTTGAAAGACTGACCCCCGCCCGATACAACGCAATTAAAAATCCGAACGAAAATACCGATCTTTTGGATACGGAGGATACCTTTATGTCTGCGATCGAAGTGCAGGACTTGAAGAAAGCGTATGGCGCCACGAAGGCCGTCGACGGCGTGAGTTTCGCCGTCGGGCAGGGGGAAATCTTCGGCATGCTCGGGCCGAACGGCGCCGGCAAGACCACCACAACCGAAATCCTCGAGGGGCTGCGCCTTCCGGATTCCGGGGCGGTCTGGGTGTTGGGAATGGACGTCGCGCGGGAGCCGCAAAAAATCAAGGAGCGCATCGGGGTCCAGCTTCAAACTACAGCGCTCTACCCGCGGCTAACGGTGCGCGAGGTGCTGGATCTGTTCGCCGCTTTCTACCGGGGTGAAAAACACTCGGCCGGTGAGCTGATCGAGATGCTGAACCTCGGTGAAAAACAAAACACCCGCAGCATGGACCTTTCCGGCGGCCAGCGCCAGCGGCTGTCGGTCGCGCTCGCGCTGATCAACAAGCCCGAGATCCTCTTTCTCGACGAGCCGACGACCGGGCTGGATCCGCAGGCGCGCCGCAGCCTGTGGGCGGTGATCCGCGCCGTCAACCGCGGGGGGGCGACGGTGTTCCTCACCACCCATTACATGGACGAAGCCGAAACGCTCTGCCAGCGCGTGGCCGTCGTCGACCGCGGGCGGATCATTGCACTCGACTCGCCGCAGGAGCTGATCCGGCAATCCTTCCAGG
The DNA here is from genome assembly GCA_964649635.1 of uncultured Anaerolineales bacterium. Classification (GTDB taxonomy): domain Bacteria; phylum Chloroflexota; class Anaerolineae; order Anaerolineales; family RBG-16-64-43; genus JAFGKK01. The sequence goes on from CAZYSF010000592.1 coordinate 1,915, forward strand.
AAACCGCGATCGAGTTCGACCAGAAGGGCGCCAAGGCGCCGGAAGGAACCTTCCGCGGCTTGAAGGGAGTCACCCGGCCGGCGGTGCGCGAGAACGGCCACGTGACGATCTACACAGAAAACGCCGCCCTCACCCTCGGCGGGCTGACGGACCTGGCGGAAGCCGGAAAAATCCAGTTCGACGACCTCCACCTGCGCCGGGCGACGCTCGAGGATGTGTTTCTCAAATTGACCGGAAAACGGATTCGGGAGTAAACCATGAAAACCTTTCTTACACTCTATGTTTCCAATCTCAAGGAATTCAGCCGCAACCGATTCGCGATGTTCTGGACGATCGCCTTCCCGGTGTTCTTCATGCTTCTGTTTGGAATCATTTTCAGCGGCGAGAGCGACACCTCCTATAAAGTCGGTGTGGCCGTCGAGGATGAGGGCCGGATCGGGTCCGCGCTGACACAGGCCTTCGAGGAAGTCGAAATCCTGAAGGTCATGGAAGGCCAGCAGGACGACCTGCTGGCGAAGCTCAAGCACGGCGACCTGAATGCGGTCGTCGTCGTCCCGGATGGCGTGACCGCCGCGGTGATGTCCGGCAAAACGGCCGATATCCGCGTTCACTACGACCCGTCGAATCAAATCACCGCCCAAATCCTGCTCACCATCGTGGAAAAAGTGCTCGGCGGCGTGGAGCAGGGGCTCTCCGGACGGACCGCGTTGTTCGCGATTCAGACGGTGACGATCACCGCTTCCTCCCTGCGGACGATTGATTTTCTCGTTCCCGGGATCCTGGCCATGGCGCTGATGCAGCTCGGCATTTTTGCCACCGCCCCGCCGCTGGTGCAGCTGCGCGAGCAGCAGGTGCTGCGGCGCCTCGGGGCAACGCCGCTTACCCGCACGATGCTCCTCGCGGCTCAGGTCAGCCTGCGGATCACCGTCGGCCTGGTCCAGACCGCCCTGATCATCCTGGTCGGCGCACAGGTGTTTCAGGTCCAAATCGTGGGGAACCTGCTCCTGCTGGCGGGCTTCGTCGTGCTCGGCGCGCTCTCCTTCGTCTGCCTGGGCTACTTCATGTCCGCCTGGGGGAAGACCCAGGAGGGCATCAACGGCGCGAGTCAGTTCATCAACTTCCCGATGATGTTCCTCTCCGGGTTGTTCTTCCCGGTCGACACGATGCCGAAATGGATCCGGCCGGTGGTCGACGCGATGCCGCTCACCTATCTGGCGGATGCGCTCCGGCAGATCATGGTCGACGCGACTCCGCTGCACCCGCTGGCCACCGACCTGCTCGTGTTGGTCGCGTGGCTCGTGATTTGCGCGTTCCTGGCGGTCAAGTTCTTCCGCTGGGAGTAGTGGATTTAAAAATCGGCACCCAAAGGGTGGGTATAACCCACCCTTTGGGTGCCGACCACCCTTAGGGTACTGACCACCCTTAGGGTCCTGCGCTTATAAAAACATTTTCATCTCGGCCCAGATTTCATCGAGCGGGCGTTTGATCCCTTTGCATAAGTAAATCGACCGGTTGTTTTCATACGGCATGCAGTATGTACAATGGGTAAATCCCAACCACTCGACCGATTCGAACACGGATCGGAGTTCGCGTTCCGTGCCATATCCGTAATAAAAGATCACTTCGCCGGTGCATCCGCCCGGACCCCATAGGAAATAAGAATTATGCCCGCTGATCACCGGCGGCAGGCCGCGCGCCGGCCCGAAGAATTCGAGCGCGCCGGCTTCGCCGTAATTTCCGGCGACGATGCATGCCTTGGCCTTATCCTTGGCGGGAAGCCTGTTGTAATATTCGGCGAAGGTATCCGCCATCTCGACCCACCCGAATTGATCGGCGAGGATTTGCGGGAGCGCGCCGCTATCCGCTGCCTCCGAGTTCACGTTGACCAGCGGGCTGAGCGCGGCCTGGTACCGGAGCTCCAGATCCAGCGGCAGCAGCGGCATGCCCGACGGCGCGAACACCAGGCCGCTAAGGCCGATCGCGATCAGGGAGACGGGCCGGGCCCACCCGAGAATCCGGAGGGAAAAGAATCTTTCCGCCTGCGCGGCGCCGGCCGCCAGCAAAACCGGATAAAAAGGCACGAGGAAATAAAACTTTGCGCCTTGGAGGATGAAGACCGCCAGCAGCACGGGATACATCCATCCCAGCGCACGGTACGGCCTGCCGGCGGGCCGGAAGAAGAATACCAGGCCCGTCAGCCAGACCGGCAGGGTGAAAGGATGCATGATCAGAATCTGCTGGACGATGAATTCCAGCGGACTGGCGCGCGAAACTTTTTGGCCATAATTGGCCCAGAACTCGACCGTCGGCAGGCCGTGCGCGACGTTCCAGGCGATGTAGGGGAGCAGGAACGCCAGCGCAATCCCGCCGCCCGCCCAAATCTGCCACCGGCGGAATTGGGAGCGTTGCGATGAAAGCAGCAACCCGGCGGCAAGCGCCAATCCGAGATAGAGGAAACTGATCTTGGCGGTGAGCGAGATTCCCGCGGCCAATCCGAACGCAAGCCAGAGCTTCGGTGAATCGTCGCGGAATATCCGGATGAGGAGATACAGGGCCAGCGCCCAGAAGAACTGCTCGAAAGAATCCATGGTCAGGATGGAATTAATTCCGAGAAAGACCGGGGCCGCCAGAACGCACAGCGCCGAAAGCGCCTGCCCGAATTTACCGGCGCCGAACTCGCGCGCCATCCTTCCCGCGAGGAACACCACCGCGGCGCCGGCCAGCGCCGGCAGCAGCCGCAGCGCGGGCAGGGATACGCCGAGCGTCACGCGCACCAGCGCGGTGATCAGCGCAATCAGCGGAGGAAAATCCACATACCCGAAATCCAGGCGCCGGCTGGCGGCGAGGTAGTACAGCTCGTCGCGGAAGTATCCGTACTGCGAACTGACCAGCATGTGCAGCAGGAATTTTCCGGCGGCGATATAGATGAGGAGGGCGGTGTCAGAGGAAAACCATTGCTTTGAAGGAAGTTTAAGTCTCATGGCGGTTTTTTGTGCCCACGGATTTCACCAGAAAAACCCGAAGCCATCGAAAAAGGCTGCCATCAGCGGGGGCAGCGAAGCATCCAGTTTCAACCCGGGGTTTGCATCTCTCTAATTCGGTGCCATCGGATCTGTCCGGTGTTTCGGTGTGTGCAAACGCTCCTTGAAAGGTTTTTCACCTTGAGTGAAGATGGTTCCTCCAATTATAAAAGTGGATCCGCACTAAAAGCCCCAAAACTGGCACAAACCTTGCCTTATTGACAAATAGAACGCATGTTCTATAATGGTGCCAAATTCTGGAGGTGGAGCCATGCAAACCATACAATCCCAAAAACCGTATCAATTCTCCCTCTCTTCCCTGATCCCCAACCTTCGGCTTCCGGAACGCGGCGCGTCGTTCCTCGCCCTGATCATCGGGGCGACCGTCCTTTTTGAAGCCTTCAACTACAGCACTACCGAGCACGCCTTGGGCGGCGTGATGGGCGGCCTGCAGTTCCTGGGCGTCTCCTGGTCGACCATCCTGGCGCTGGCATTCTGCGTGATCGACTTTGCCGGGATCGCCAGATTGTTCACGCCGGAGGATCGCCCCTCGGATGGGCGGATGGAAGGCATCTATCTGCTGGCGGCCTGGCTGCTGGCCGGGTTGATCAACGCCGGAACGACCTGGTGGGCGATGACCGTCGCGCTGCTCGGGCAGCCGCTGCTCGGCAACGAGCTTGTCTCGCGGCAGGATCTCATTCTCTATGTGCCGATCCTGGTCGCGGGCGCGGTCTGGATGATCCGGATCCTGTTGATTGGAACTCTGACGATGTCGGGCGGGAAACAAAGCGCGTCTCACACGCCGCCCGTCCAGAAAAAACCGCTGCCCGTTCCGGCCGCCCCCGCGTCGGCTCCGGTTACGGCGATGGTGCGGCCGTTCACCGGGGGCCGGTCCTGACCAATTCCTGAAGTTGTGTTCATCGCTTTCCCGGATCCATGGCCGATAGGATCCGGGAAAGCGTCCATATTCGGGTATGATTTACCCAATTGAAAAAGCACTCTATTTTTAGCAGGCTATTGAAAAAGGCTGAGAGAGTCATTGCGAGGAGCGAAACGACCCCGGCCTACCCCAACCGGGGCAGGCGAAGCAATCCTTTGTTTTTCCGAAGGGGGAGATTGCTTCGCTCCCGGAGCCTGCCCTGAGTAGAGCGAAGGGGTCGCTCGCAATGACACCTGTTAATTCCTTTTTCAACACCCTGTTAGGATGAGGAAATTGACATGCCCAGGCCGTCCAATAAAGAGGATTTATTATCCGCGATGCAAACCGAACACGAGGCTTTGGAACAAGCCTTGGCAGCGTTAACCGAACAACAAATCATAACCGTCCGCCGCGCGACGAAATGGTCGATCAAAGATGTGCTCGCCCATCTGTCGGCATGGGAGCAAATGGTCATCGGGTGGTATGAAACCGGCCGCAAGGGGAGGGCCCCCGTTGTGCCGTCGGAAAAATTCAATTGGGCGCAGCTTCCCGCCTTGAACAAGGAAATATATGAAAAGCACCGCGCCCGCCCCCTGAAGGCTGTGCTGCGCGGGTTCCACGATTCTTTCGCGCAGGTTCGGAAAACGATCCAGGGAATAAGCGAAGCGGATTTGTTCACGCCGGGCCGGTATGCCTGGACGAAGACGACGACTTTGGGAGCTTATTTTGTTTCCTGCACCAGCAGTCACTACAACTGGGCCCGGAAAGAAATCCGGAAATGCCTCAAGTAGGATCTACGGATGCGTGCGCGCCGGATTAAACCCGAAACGATTGCGAAAATCGTCCCCATCGGAATCGCCCTTATCACCGCCCTGGCCGTTTTCGGCCTGGGCGCGCGGCTCGGCATCGCCGCGTCGAGCCGGCAGCTGGCGGATCCGCCGGTCGTTGCTGCCCGGATGGCCCCGCTGTTCACCACCTCCGTCCGCGCCTGGGAGGAGGAAATCACCCGCTGGTCGGAGAATTACGGATTGGATCCAAATCTGGTGGCGACCGTCATGCAGATAGAATCCTGCGGCGACCCGCACGCGGTATCGCGTTCCGGCGCGCAGGGCCTCTTTCAGGTGATGCCATTTCATTTTTCCAAAGGCGAGGACATGCAGGCCCCGGAGATTAATGCCCGCCGCGGATTGCCGTATCTCGCCGAGTCGCTTTTATTATCGGAGGGCGATATCCGGCGCGCGCTCGCCGGCTACAACGGCGGCCACGCGGTGATCCATCGGGATCCGTCCATGTGGCCCGCCGAAACCAAGCGGTACGCCTATTGGGGGGAAGGGATCTATGCGGATGCCGCCGCGGGCGGAGCCGCCAGCCCGCGTCTGGAGGAGTGGCTCGCCGCCGGCGGGGTATCGCTCTGCGAGAAAGCCCTGGCTCAACAAACATAGGAATTCTTTTACCACGGATTACTAGGATCAGATCCGGATTTCATTGATCAAAAGCAACAACTCAGCCGGATTACCTTCTTGTACACGGATTACACCGAAAAGATCCGAATACACCGAAAATCATTTGGTTTGTCTTTATCACTATCCACTGCCATCTTCTGCCTAAAAAATAAATGCTCGGTGTTTTTCGGATTTTCCCGGTGTTTCGGTATACTTTTTATATCCGACCTGAGTAGATACGATAAAAATTAGTAAATAAATTCCGTGTAATCTTTTTATTTTCCGTGTAATCGTGATCCTGTTATTGCTTAATATTCCCCATCGGCAGCCAGACCGAAAACGTCGTCCCCTTGCCGGGTTCCGAGGCAACCTCGATCCGCCCGTCGTGGCCGTGCGCGATCCACTGGGCGATCGACAGCCCGAGGCCGGAGCCGCCCAGCGGTCCCCGGCTGCGCGATTTCTCCACGCGGTAGAACCGGTCGAAAATAAAGGGGAGTTCCTCGCGCGGTATGCCCGGCCCGTTGTCGGATACGGTGATGTGCACGCAATCATCGATGACCCGCAGTGAGAGCACCACCCGGCCGCCGGGCTGGGTGTATTGCAGCGCGTTCACCGCCAGGTTCAAGAGCAGCTGCTTCAGCCGGTCGCGGTCGCCGACCACCGACGCCTGTTCCAGATTGCCGATGCAGATTTCGATCTTCCCCTGCGCCAGGCCAATCGCCTGCTGCATCACCTCAAGCAGGAGCGTATCGACCTCGACCGGAGCCTTTACCAGGGGCAGGGTTCCGGCCTCGACCCGCGACAGCATCAGCAGGTCGCCCACCAGACGGCTCATCCGGTCCACTTCGGATTGTACGGATTCCAGCGATTCGGAATCGGCCCCCATCCGCCGGATCAGGTCGACGTTCCCGCGGATCGAGGTCAGCGGGGTCCGCAGTTCGTGCGAGACGTCCGCCAGGAACCGGGATTGTGCCGAGAACAGCTTTTCCAGCCGCTCCAGCGTGTCGTTAAAGGCCAGGATCAGCCGCCCGACCTCGCTGGATGCGGAGACTTCGAGCGGGATCCGGCGCGAAAGATCGTCCGCGTGGGTGATCTGGATCGCGGTTGTGGTCACCGATTCAAGCGGCCGCAGCGCCCCCAGCGCGATCCAGTTGCCGATCAGAACCGAGAGCAGCAGGGCGGATCCGCCGCCGATGGCCAGCTCGAAGAACAGGATCGATAGCGCCCGGTCTACGACTGTCAGCGGAGTTCCGACCTGGAGGAGGCCCAGGAAATGGTCTTCGACCCAGACCGTTTTGGTGACCACGCGCATGTGCAGCCCGCGGATGTTGGTGTCGGAAAACCGCACCTCCTCCTCCGGAAGCGGCGTGTACACCGGCGTGGCGGTTTCGCCCTCAAGATTGGGACCGTAGGAAATCGGCGTGCCCCTCCCTTCCCCGGGCACGGCGGCCGGGGCAAGCGGCTCGCGGACGCTTTGCATGTTGGGCGAAAAGGAAAGCAGTTCGCCGTCCGCACTCCAGACCTGGACATACGTATTGGAGGAGGAAAATGGGAGCGGGGGCAGGTTCAGGAATTTCAGATCCTCGACGCTGCGGACGGTCATCGATCCGAGGATGTCCTCCGCGGATTCCCGCAGGGCCTGGTCGATCTGCTGGGTGAGGGTATAGCGCAGGATGAAAAAAAGGCTGGCGCCGAATAGGAAGAGGATCGCAGCCAGAAGGGCGGAATAGCCGAGGATCAGGCGGGCGCGCAGCGACATGTCCTATCCCCTCTCCGGGGCGGTCAGGTCTCTTCCCGCAGCACGTATCCGACCCCCCGGACGGTGAAGAGCAGGCGGCTCCGCGCGTCCGCCTCGAGTTTCTGGCGCAGGTAGCGGATATACACTTCGATGATGTTGCTCTCGCCGCCGAAGTCGTAGCCCCAGACCCGGTCGTATATGGTTTCGCGGGTGAGCACCTGCTTCGGATGCCGCAGGAACAGCTCCAGAAGATCGAATTCTTTCGAGGTCAGTTCGATCCGCGTTTCGGCGCGGAACACCTGGCGGGTGCCGGTATCCAGCCGCAGGTCGGCAAATTGAAGGACTTCCGGTTCCCCGGGTCCGGCGCGCCGGAGCAGGGCACGCACCCGCGCCAGCAGTTCGGCCAGCGCGAACGGCTTGACCATGTAATCATCGGAGCCCGCATCCAGCCCCTGGACCCGGTCAGAAACGGAATCGCGGGCGGTGAGTATGAGAATCGGCAGGGAGGAATGGGCTGTCCGCAGCCTCCGGCAGACTTCCAAGCCGTCCATGCCGGGCAGCATCAGATCCAGCACGACCAGATCCGGCCGCGCGTCGCGCGCCTTGGCCAGCGCGGAAGCGCCGTCGGCGGCCGTTTCCACCTCGTAACCTTCATACGAGAGTCCGCGCCGCAGAAAGGAGGCGATCTGCTCTTCGTCTTCCACGATCAGGATTTTTGGCGACATGCTTGTTCCCAGTCCTTCCGATTTCCCGGAGGAGGCGCCGGGGCGAATTGGGCGGCCGGCGGGATCAGGAAATAATATCCGGATTCGTGTTTTCGGGCGATAGGCCCTGTCCCACCTGGACCGGGAGCAGAACGAAGAACGTCGTCCCGTGCCCGATCTGGCTCTCCAGCCAGATTCGTCCGCCCATCGCCTCGGTCAGGGTCCGGGCCACCGCCATCCCCACGCCGGTGTCGCCCAAACCCTCGATCAGCGGTCCTTCCGTCCGGTAAAGCCGGGTGAACACCCGCGGCTGGTCCTCGGCGGCGATCCCCGGTCCGCTGTCTTTAACCGTGATGAGCAGCGCCAGCCGGCGGTCCTGTTCGGCCAGCGGCGTGTGGGTTGTGAGCACGACTTCTTTTTCCAGCGGCGTGATCAGCACCGCGTTTTGCACCAGGTGGTTGAGTATCTGTTGCAGCGCATCCCGGTCGATCTCGACCGGCGGCATCTCCTCGTCGACATCCAGCCGCAGGACCAGGTTCTTTTCGCGCACAATATCGCTGGCGCCCGTGATGGCGCCGTCGATCACACTGGCCACGTCCACGGGCTGCATCCGCGGGGCGGCGATTTTTTCCGGCAACAGCAGCAGCTGGAGCAGGTCTTCGAAGAGGGCCTCGGTCCGGGTGATGCTGGCGCGGATCCGGTCCAGGAACTTGCGCTGCATCCCTCCAAGGATCCCCGCGGATTCCGAAAGCAGCAGGTCGGTGTACCCGACCATCGAGGAGAACGGCTGGCGGATTTCCGCGATCAGCCCGGTCACCATCCCAACATCGGCGGCAAAGGTCAGTTTCTTTCCGGCTTCGGTTTGCGGCGGGGGCTGGAGCAGCGCGGATTGGAGATGGGCGTATTCGGTCAGCGTCTTGCGCAGTTCGGTTTGAATGCGGGAAATTTCCTGCTGGTATTTTTGCTCGGATTCTTCGAGCTCGTTCCGCAAACGGGTGATCTCCACGCCGGCGAAGCCTTCGCCGGCGGCGGGCGCCTCCCCCGCCATGGTTTGAATCTGGCGCATCTCGTCCTGCAGGTGCCGGTTCTCCACGCGCATCGTTTCGGCCGCGGCGGCCGATTCCTTGAACTGAGCGGCTTCCCGCTGCGCGGCCAGCAGTTCGGCGCGCGTGGTCTCGAGCTCCTCCTGCAGCCGGTTGATCCAGCCGTCCTTCTGCTGGATCGCCAGCATCCATTGCCGTTCCGCTTCGGTCCCGCCTTCGGGGAGGGGAACCGGAGCCGCCGCCTGGGAATCCTGATCCTTTACCAGCGAGACCAGCCCTTCGGCGCGCTGGCGTTCGTTGCGCCATTCCTGCTCGGCTTGATCGAGCTGGGTTTGCAGATTCATCCGCTCCGCCTGCAGGCGTTCGCTTTCCTCTTGTAGGCGGGTGTTTTCCTCCTGCGCGCCTTCGACGCGCTGCCGCAGCAGGCCGCGCGCATGCATTTCCTGGAAGGCGATGCTGCAGGCTTTCGCAAACGCCTGGGCGACCGGTTCGTCATCCTCGCCCCACTCCTCGCCGGAATACGCCGCCAGGAGCAGAATTCCCATTGCCGCTTCATCGCCGAGGGGCAGCGGGGCGTACAGGGCCGGTCCGGCCTGCGGCAGATGCGCCTGTTCGGCCAGGCTGCGCAGGCCCGCATCCGATTCCGCCTTCCCAAGACGCATAATCTCCCGGCCCGAGACCGCAAAATGCAGCTGCGGCGCGGCCTCGGAGGTCACCAGGAAACCGGGCAGCGCCTGGGAATTTATCCGATCGTATCCGCAGATGAACTCCACGCTGTCCCCGTTTTCCGAGGATGCCACGAAGTAGGCAACCTCCACGCGCATGGCGCTGCACAGCCAGACCGTGATCGCCTGCGGCAGGTCCTGGGGTTGATGGGTCAGGATCAATTCCGAGAGCGAGGGGACGGATTCCGCGGCGGCCTGCCGGATCTGGCCGGCCGGGCTTCCCGTAGCGGCAGACCCGCCGGCGGATGCGGCTGCGTAGGCGAGCCGCATGCCCGCGAATGGGATCGCCAGCAGATCGAACAAGCGGGCCAGCCCCGGCAGATGGGTCGAGGCGTCGCCAAGGGCCATTTGCAGGGTCACCCCGGCGAGGAAAAGCATCATCGCGACAAAGGATAACCCCCATCCCGCCGGCCGGCGGACCAGCAGGATCACGAGGCCGATCGCAAGAAAAATCCACCGCGTGAGATCCCAACTGAAAGAAAACAGGCTGCTGTTGTATGAGCCGGCGGCGGGATAAAGGTAAAGATAAACCGAGGATACGGCGGCCGCGAGCAGAACTCCGATGGTCCAGACCGCGGTCAGCGCGTCCCCGGTCTTGTGCCGCCGTGGATAGAGGAAGAACCAGACCGCGCCCGTGACCGAGAGCATTTCCAGCGCCCGGTCGATGTTGGCCAGCAGATGCGATAAGGAAGGGTTGTTCCATGCCGGGCCGAGGATATCGTTGACGAGCCCGATGCCCTGCACAAAAATAATGCCCAAAGTCAGGAAGAGTCCGCGGCCCCATTCCCGGCGCGGCTTTTTCACCACGAGCAGGAACGCTGCCACCAGCGCCACCAGCAGGATCGAACCGTGAAAGAGCAGGATGCCCTGGGTGCCGAGCAAAAAGGATTCGAAATCGCGGACGGAAATAGCCATGGATGGGATCCCTCTCCGGGGGATCGGGCGGGCGGTTACTCCTTCGGCGCTTCCTCGTGCCTCGTCCGGAGCGCCCACAAAGCTTCGAACGCCATGCTGCGCACGGAGTTCTCATTATCGCTCAAACCCATGCAAATATCCTGGATGAAATCGCGGTCTCCGAGCATCCCGATGGCTTCCACGGCGGCCGCGCGCTGTCGCGGCTCCCCTTCGCGGATCACGCGCTGGAGCATCGCCATCGCCGGGAGCCCGGGAGCCAATCCGGTCTTGCGCTCGGTCGCGAAGGCGATCAGCCAGGGCATATTGTGGATCGGGGGCGGGACCGGCAGCGGGTTATCGGTTTCACCGTGCAGCCGTTCCACCGCCTGCGCCGCAGCCGATTTCACGGCCCATTGGCCGTCTTCGACCTGGACCCGTTCCAGGATTTCCAAAGCCCAAGCCTGCCCGGTCCGTGCCAGCCCGAAGACCGCCGCGCGGCGTACCAGCAGTTCGGCGTCCTGGATCGCTTCGCGCAGGATGCCATGGCCTTCGATCGGATCCAGTGAGAGCGCTTCGGCGACGGCGCGCCGCAGATCGTCATCGCCCTGAAGCAGCACCTGGCCCAGCGTGTCGATCGCCGCATGGGTGGCGATATGGCCAAGCGCGAGCGCGCCGGCCCAGCGCAGTTCGCGCGAATCCGTTTCCATCTGCTTGGATAGCAGTTCGATCGCACTCTGGTCGCTCATGGCGCCCAGCCCGAGCGCCGCCAATATCTTCGACTCCAGGTCGGCGTCTTCGGCGGCGAGGATCTGCCGGAACAACTGGGAGACGGAAGGATCCCGGCTGTTGAGGAACGCGCACAACGCCCGGGCGCGCAGCGGGAACGGCTGGCTGGCCGTGCGGACAAACTTCATCAGGCGCCGG
>CAZYSF010000593.1:0-6242 GCA_964649635.1 uncultured Anaerolineales bacterium
GGTTCCGTGAACAGCGTGGTCGGATATTTCGCGAAGTCCGCCATCTGATGGACCATCAGCGGAAAGGCGTTGTAGAACGAGGTCAGCCAGAAGCCCGAGCAGTTGGCGGCGAAGGAGATTGCGGTGCGGATCGCGGCGGCGCTGACGATCAGTACGGGCAGGTAGAGGATCCGGTCCCACGTCCAGAGGATCTGGGTCCGGCTCAAGGCAATCACGCACAGGATGAGCCCGGTGATCATGTTGCCGATCCCATGCGCGCCGATATCATACGTGAGGATCTGGAGGATGGGCGAGACCGGGCGCAGGAGGAACCGGTCGAGATCGCCCAGGTTGATCAGCCGGACGATCCGCCACATTCCCTCGAACGCGAAGGAGACCACGCCTTCGGTGAAGAAGATCGAGGCAAGGATCAGGACGATTTCCCACATCGTCCAGCCCTGGATCGGCGGGATCCGCGAATACAGCACGCCGAGGAACATCACGCCGAGGATCTGGAGGACCGCTCCGGAAAACAGCATGATGATGAAATCCGCCTTGTATTCCAGTTTGATCTTGATGTTCTGCGCGAGGAAACGCGAGAACAGGAAAACCGTCCGGTTCAATCTCACCGTCAGCCTCCGTGAATGGTGACTTTGCGCATGGCGAAATACCAGACCAGCCGCGCGAAGAACCACAGCGCCGCGATCCAGGCCGCCTCAACCGCAAAGGTGAGGAGGATCTGCGAGGAGGGCAACCGCCCGATGAAGATCGTCGCGGGGACGCTGACGATCCCGCGGAAGGGCAGCACGTCGGCCGCCGCCTTCAGCCAGCCGGGGAGGAAGCTGAGGGGGATGATCGCGCCCGAGAAGAAATCCGTGAGTCCCCGGCGCAGCCAGCTGAGCCCCATCCCGCCCGTTGTCCAGAATGTAAAGAGCCCGAAGATGTAGACGATCAGGAACTTGGTGATGAACGAGCAGGCCACCGCCACGAGAAAGCACAGCCAGGTCACGGGAGAGGCCGGAGGCGCGGCGAACCCGATCAGCAGGGCGAAGACGATCCCGATCGCCGCGACGAGGACGCCCTCGGCGATCCCGTTTCCGACCGTGATCGAGAGATTCGCCGTCTGGTAATCCACCGGCCGGACGAGTTCGACCGCGATGTTGCCGGTCCAGATCGCGCGCGAGACGCGGAATTCCGAGGAACCGGAAATGAGCGCGGAGGTGAAGAGCGAGATGAGCAGGTAGCCCTGCATGTCGGACCAATCCATCCCGCCGATCACGGAGCTCCCGGTGTAAACCGCCCGCCAGAGGAAGAAGATGGCGATGTAGGAGACGAACTGCGAGACGATGTTAATGAAATACGAGGCGCGGTAGGCGGTCGTCTCCTGGATCGCGCACAGAACGTGGCGGGCGTATTTTTTCATTACGGCCATGTGCGCCTCCTCAATCCCCCTGCTCCAGTTCGAGCCGGCCCTCATACACGTTCTTCACGACCCGTTCGATGTCCGGCTCCTCAAGCTGGAAATCCACGACCTCGGCGGCCTTCATGATGATTTCGAGCACGTCCTTGGCCGTGTACCGGAACCGGTCGAATTCGACCGTCATCTCCCGGTCGCTCGCGGTGACGATCTCGACCCCGGCCGGCATCGCCCCGACCGCCTGGGCCTTATCGATTTTCGCGCCGGCGATGATCCGGATGCTGCGCTGCTTGACGTATTTATCGAGCAGGCCCTGGAAGCTTCCGTCGTAAATGATCCGGCCCGTATCGATGATGATCAGCCGCCGGCACACGTCCTCGATGTCGTCCAGATCGTGCGAGGTGAGCATGATCGTCACGCCCCGCTCGCGGTTGACCGTCTTGAGGAATTCGCGGATGCGTTCCTTCACGGCCACATCCAGGCCGATGGTGGGTTCGTCGAGGAAGACGATTGCCGGGTTGTGCATCAGCGCCACGGCCAGGTCGCAGCGCATCCGCTGGCCGAGCGAGAGCCGGCGCGCCGACTGGTTGAGGAACTCCGCGAGGCCGAGCATCCCGGTAAAGTACGCGAGGTTCTCGGCATAGGTTTTTTCGGGCACCTCGTAGATATCCCGCAGGAGCGTGAAGGATTCGATCACCGGGATATCCCACCACAGCTGGGTGCGCTGGCCGAACACGACCCCGATGTTCTTTGAGTTGCGCATCCGCTGGTGGTACGGGTGTAGGCCGTTCACGCGCACCTCGCCGCCGGTGGGGAGGAGGATTCCGGTGAGCATCTTGATCGTCGTCGATTTTCCCGCGCCGTTCGGGCCGACGTAGGCGACGGATTCGCCGGCCGCGATGGCAAGATCGACTTCCGTCACCGCGATGATTTCGCGGTGCTCCGGCTTGACCAGATGCCGCACGGCGCCAAGCACGCCCGGTTTTTTCAGGGGGCTGCGAAAGGATTTGCACAGTCCTTTCGTCTCGATGACGTTCACGGAACGACCTCCGGTTTATGATTGGAATGGATAAAGGAAAGGGTTGTGGGAAAGAAGAAGGATAATCCTAAATCCAAATCCTGTCGATTCCGGGTTGCGCGGAACAATTTTGTGACGGGAATTATCCTGAGATTGCCACCGGAAAATCTGTAATCATTAGCAGGTTGTTGAAAAAGGCATTGAAGGTGGTCGAGTAGCGGTTTTGGCGTATCCCTGGCCCAGCCCGCCAGGGCGGGCGAGACCACCAGTAATTTGGCGCGGTCTCGATACGCCCGCAAAGAACGCGGGCTACTCGACCAGCTTTTTTCAACACCCTGTTAGATGATTTTCAGCAACTGTTCAGCAAGACTTCTTTCTTTGTACACGGAAGACACGGAAAAGAGCCGAAGGCACGAAATAAATTTATTCCCTCTTCATTGCATTGATTCCGACGCAAAAGAGCATAGCCATAGAGACGCCGGGGTTGAGCAGCGCCAAGCGGACCCTGAGCGCCATCCATCCATGTGTAAATCCGCGCCTGACGAAAGGCGGCCTGACAGGCGGCAATCCAGCCTGTCGGATTGCCGGGTTATGCCTTTGCCGCTTGTCTCCGCTCGAGTTCCGCACATATCTCGGCGTGTTTTGCGCGGGTGATGGGATAGGCGCGCACCGCCAGGAAGCTGAGCAGCAGAACCGCCGCCCCGATCGGGCCGACGAGTACGCGCATCGCGAGCAGCGCCGAGTCGGGCTGGACGGGGTTGGGATCCGCGGTCGTGGCGTTGATGTATCCGGAGAGATCGAGCACCCAGCCGGATACGAACAGCCCCACGGCCAGGCCCATCTTTTGCAGAAAAACGAAGAAGCCGTAGAAAATGCCCTCGCGCCGCTGGCCCGTCTCCAATTCATCCAGCTCGATCACATCCGGGACCATGCTCCACGGCACCAGGTACCCGACCGAGATGCTGATCCCCGCCATCACCGCGAGGAGAAACGTCGGCACGACGTCCCCGGGTTGGAGGAAAAACAGCCCCATCAGGGCCAGCACGAAGAAGCCCGCGCCCAGGTAATACACGTTCTGTTTTCCGATCCGTTCGCTGACCCTGGCCCAGATCAACACCCAGATGAAGGAGGAGAACTGGATCGCCAGCAGCAAAAAGCTGAACATGGCCATATCCAATCGGATCCAGTCCTTGGTGAAGATCTGCAGGTTGTTCTGGGCGAACTGGATCGCCAGCCACGAGAGCATGTAGATAATGGTGACCAGGATGAACGCCTTGTTGCGGAAGGCGATCCGCAGCCCTTCGAAAAATCCCGGCCCGCCCGCATCCGGCTTTTTATTGACGGCGAAATCCGGTTCGCGGGTTCCGAAGAAGGTGATGAAACACGGGATGGCGATGGCAAACGCCCAGATCGCGGCGCTGGCGACGTAGCCCAGCTGGGGGTTATCGGGAAATTGGCTGACGATGATGCCGTGGAAAAAAGCCGCCAGCACTCCGCCGACGATCGAGAAGCTCATCCGCACGGAGGAAAGCCGCGTGCGCTCGTCGTAATCCTGGGTGAGCTCCGCGGTGAGGGCCGCGTACGGCACATTGACCGCGGTATAGGCAAAATCCAGGAGGACGGCCACGATCAGGTAATACACGAACTTGCCCGCATCGTCGAAGGGCGGGACAATCCATTGCATGAAGAAAAACAGTGCGAACGGAATGGCCGCGATCAGCAGCCAGGGGCGGCGGCGCCCCAGCTTGCTGACCGTGTGATCGGTCAGCCAGCCGATGATCGGATCGTTGACCGCGTCCCAGAGTTTCACGATCAGGAAGATGTTGCCGGCCATCCCCGGGCGCAGCCCGGCGACGTTGATCAGGAAGTTGAGCAGGAAGAATCCGTTGATGGCGGTGACGATCGCCGCCCCCAGGTCGCCGGCGCCGTAGGCCAGCTTCGTCTTGCGGGAGAGTTTATCGGGCGTCATGAAACCTCCACAGGTCGATGGCTTTCGAATGTTCGATCGTCCAATGCGAACGGAAGTCGGGCGAAAGCGTTACACCCGCCGCCCGCGCCTGCGCGCGGAGCCGGAAATGCTCGTACAGCAGGTTGGTGACCGCACGCATCCGCCGCCGCTCCTCGGGGAAGGTGAGATTGTGCGTGTCGAAAAGTATGCTCACCAGGTTCATGCGCGGCGGAAGGTTGTAGGAATGCCCGTCGGGCTCGTCCAGGTGGATGTTCAGCAGATTGACCGGCTGCGGGTCGAAGCAGGCCACAAGCATCCCCGGATCGTAAAAAGTTCCGCCGCCGTCCAGGTACTCGCGGCCGTTCAAGACTGTCGGAATGGTGTACGTGTTCATGCTCCAGCCGGCCAGCAGGGCGCGCACCACCGGGGCGGAGAGGATTTGCCAGGCGCGCCCGCTCCACTCGAAACCGCGGGCGGGTTTGATCATCCCGAAAAATTCGGTGTACCCGTCGGTGCGGGCGGCCGTCACCGTCAGCGGGAGGGCGATATCGTCGAAGGTGATCGTGCCGGGATGCTTCGACCCGGTGTAGGCCGCCAGCCTCTCCAATAAGAACCCCTCGAGCGGCCCCAGGTTAGCCCAACCGGTCCAGAATTTAACCGGATTGAGGTTTACCGAGACGATTTTGCCTGCCTCGCAATGGGCCATGAAGGTTTCGAGATCGCCCAGGGCCCGGCGCGCCGCCGGGGTGTAGAGATCGGGGTGGCGCGCGGCGGCGAGCTGAACGGCATGGAAGAATCCGTTCAGCACCCCGGCCGAAACGCCGTAGATCTGGCGGACCTCGCCGCCCCCGCGCGCGAAGCCCTCGTCCACCGCCCGCGTAGCGACCATCCCGGCCAGGATCCCGGAGAAGCCCCCCGCTCCGTAGATGACGTTGGCCGGCTGGTCGAAAGGGAACGAATCCAGCTGCCCGCCGAGGATTTCGCGGAAGCGCGCCGTCAGGGCGGCACGGTTTTCGACCGATTGTCGCATATTGGTGGAGGCTTCGGTGCTGCCGACGTAGGGCAAATCCACATGGCCGACCACCGGATGGAGTGGCGCGGGCTGAGCGGGGCGCGGCGCCTGGGTGAGCGCTTCCTTCAATTCATGCTGGCGCCCCAGCAAATCCAGGTAGCTTTCCGCCAGAAGCGGCTGGTTGCGTTCGTGCGAAGAGTGCATGATGAAGGAGGATGTAAACCAGTTGACCGGCCATTGGCGGACGGCGGCCTGGGGCCGCGCGCGCAGGATCGGCCGCGGATCGGCGGCTTCCAGGTCGGCCACGATTGCGCCGGCGTCGACGATCGACGGGCGGCAGTCGCCGCGCCAGGCGCCGTTCACCATTTGGGCGTCGGTGGAAAGGCGGGTGCTGAGGCCCGCGATCAGCGCATCCAGGAGCGGCGCATCCTGCGGCGGGGGAATGTGGATGAAGGGATAATCGCACTGCAGGCTGTCGTCGAGCGGTCCGTACATGCACAGGATCGCGTCACGGTCCAGCGCGCACAGGTACAACGGCACGCCCAGTTCGGAGAGGCGCCAATCCTCGCGGCCGGTATAGGCGCGCAGGCGCGAGGCCGCCCAGCGCCGAAGGGGCGCCAGGGTGTGGAAACCGTAGGTGGGGTTCAGTTTCAGCGTGCGCAGGTCGCGGCTGCGCGCCCGGGCGAGGAATGCGCGAAAATCCGCCGGAGCATGGATCGCTTTGCCCCAGATGCCTGGGGATTTTTGGGCCGCCAGCGCCAGGGAGAAAGCCAGCGCCGCGAGATTCCCCCCGCTCACGCCAAAAATCCGACCCACCGCCGTGCCGTCGCCCAGCAGCCGTTCGGCCCATTCCAGTTCTTTGCAAATC
>CAZYSF010000594.1:0-1816 GCA_964649635.1 uncultured Anaerolineales bacterium
CGGCCGAAGGCGGGCGCGCGCGCAAACGCCGCGGTCACGGCGCCCAGGTTCAGGCGTCCTCTCTCCGCGGCGGGTAGACGCCGGCGAGGCGGGCGATCAGGATCGCCAGGAAGAGAGCGCCCACCAGCTGCTCGAGCACGCACAGCCCGCGCGCGTAGCGCAGTACCGGCACGGCGTCGCCGAAGCCGGTGCTGGTCAGCACGGTGAAGCTGAAGTAAAGCAGGTCGCCGAGTGCAGGCTGTCCGACCGCGCCGCCGAACGCGAACGAGCCCGGCTGGAGATAGTTCGCGATCGCGTAGAGATAGCCCCACAGCACGCCCAGCATGAGGTATGCGGCCGCGGCGCCGTAGAGCTTGTCGGCCGTCATGACCTCGCGCTGGAAGACGTAGCGCAGCAGGTAACCGATCGTCGCCCCGTACAGCGCGGCGCCGAACGCCCACGAGTGCAGCAGGAACCGCGCGTCGCCCTCGTCGATCGCGAGCAGCTGGAAGAGCAGGGTCGGCGCCGCGAGGAGGAGCGCGATCACGAACGACAGCTGGGTGCGCCCGACGGCGGCGACCGCCGCGACGACGACCAGAAGGTTGCCCGCGTTGAGCAGGACCCGTCCGCGCGGCGCCGGCTCGAGCAGCAGCACCGCCATGATGAGCGCCAGCACCGCGACGAAGAGGTAGAAGCAGCGCTGGAAGAACACCTGCGCGAGCGCCGTGCGCGCCCGGTCGATCGCCATGTCCATCTCCCCCGAAGGCCAGTTTTACACGGGCGTGTAAGGCGTCCTTCCACCGCACCGCCAAGACGGTGCCCCGGAGCGCCTCGGGCAAGGGTACGCGGGTTGCTACCAGTCCACCATCGTCACTCATTGGAGGTGGACATGATGAACCGTTTCGCCATGGCTTTCGCCGCGGGCGCGCTCGCGGCGCCCGCGGCGGCACTCGCGCAGCAGCCGGTGCCGTCGGGACCGCCGCCCGGGGTGTACTCGGCGCCGGCCCCGCAAAGCGGCGTTTCCTACTATTGCGCCAACCCGCAGGGGTGGCACCCGACCGTTCAGAGCTGCTCGGTCGCCTGGGTTGCGTACATGCAGCCGCAACCGGTGGTCCAGGTGGCACCGGGGCCGGTGGCTTCCCCGCAGACCGGGGTCAACTATTGGTGCGGCAACCCGCAAGGCTGGTATCCGAACGTTCAGAGATGCTCGGTGGCCTGGACGCCGTACGCGCAGACGACATACGTCGTCGCAGCCCCGGCCCCGCAGTCCTACGTCCTCGTCCAGCCGCAACCGTCCCCTGCGCCCGACCCGGCGAGCGCCGTGTACTACGTCGGTCCGCATCGCAACGCGCCGTATCAGAGCGGGATCTACCCGTAACGCGAGGCTGCATCGGGATGCCGTGCCGCGCTCGCGGCAGGCAAGAAAGGCGAAGGGGCCCTCGAGAAAGGGCCCCTTCGGCTTTGGTGGAGTGGAAGGGGATCGAACCCTCGACCTCGGCATTGCGAACGCCGCGCTCTCCCAGCTGAGCTACATCCCCACGCTGAATTTACACCGCTATGTAACAGATGAATTTTATGAGGTCAAATAAAAATTGTATGACCATAAATCCGGAAATTAATTAAATGCGGTCGAATACTTCGGCTTTGTTCAAATCGCCTCGAATGCCGAATCGGGTCAATGTAAAATCGAACCGAACCGGATCTTCGGGGATCCATATTTTAAATTTTTCTGTAATTTCCAACGCCGTCAACAGATTGGCCTGGTTCCGACATGTCCAACCAAATTCCCGGCTGATGCGGAACATATGAATATCCAAAGGGATCACCAGTTTTGACG
>CAZYSF010000595.1:0-4866 GCA_964649635.1 uncultured Anaerolineales bacterium
CACTCCCGGAGGGCGCCATGAATGATTTCGACGAGTTCCGCCGGCGTCTGGGTGCGGCCGTCGAAGGAGCGGCCGACCGGCGTGCCCAAAAAGGTTTCCAATTCCTTGATCTGCGGCGCCCAGCCCACCACTGGAACGCCGCAACAAAGCGCCTCCAGGATCGCGATGCTGAACCCCTCCAGTCGGCTTGGCACGACCATGAGTTTGGCGGCCGCCAATTTTTCGGCAAGTTGCTCCTGGGAAAGATGCCCAAGCCATCGGGCCGGAATACCGTCCCGGACGGCCTGCTGGACCAGATCGGCATCCTCCCCCGCCCCGCAAATAAAAAGCGGTTCATTCCATAATCCGCGATCCAGCCGGTATGCGTCAAGGAGCAGGTCGATCCCCTTTCGACGGCGGACTGCGCCGACAAACCATATCCCCTCGCGGGAATTGCCGGGAGCCGGTAAACAGTGGGCGAAAGGATGCGAGACCGGATTATAAATATGCCGAATCCGATCCTGTGGAATGGGAATCCGGGGAGCGATGCTCTCCCGAGCCGATGCGGAAGGGAAGACAATCCGATCGTAACCTTCCAGAGAATCTCCCGCTTCTCCGTGATGATGCGTAAGCAGCAGATTTCCACGCAGCCCAAGCGCCTGGGCCAGCCTGGGGAACGGCCGGCGGGCCAGATGGTTGTGGATGATCTGCGGACGGAACAGCTTCACCTCACGCCGAAGGGCGGTGAGGGCGAAGGAATCGTACAGGAGATTTTTCGGCCCATCGGAACGCGGCCGCAGGCGCATCAGGGCTCCCGGCAGCCAGCGCAGTTCTCTCCACCCCGGAATGTGCATCGTCGCGGCCACTTCCACCGCCCGTCCCGGTGCAACCTCCCATAATTCCCGGCTGCCCACTCCTTCCGGAATGGGTAAAACCTGAACCTCGTGGCCGCGTTCCACGAGCAACCGGGTGAGCTGAAGTGACGCGCCGGCCATGCCGCCCGCCGCCGGTGACAGCGCTTCCGATTTCATCAACGGGTGGATCTGCAGGATCCTCATCGCCGCGGCCCGCCGGTGAGCAGCTCCTCGTAATGGCCGGTCATCTCCCTCCCGTAGCGTTTCATCGAAAACGATTCCCGGGCCGACCGGGAAATTTCCTCGCGGGATTCATCCTCCGTCAACGGATCCTGCAACGCGCGTTGGATCAGGGAGTTCAACGCTTCCGCGGATTGCGTGCGGCCGTCGAATGGATAGCCGACCCGCCGGCCCCAGTGCGTTTCAAGCTCATGCACCTGGGAAGCCCATCCGATGACCGGAGTGCCGCACGCCAGCGCTTCGCAAAGGGCGACCGAGAATCCCTCCATCCGGCTGGGGTTCACCAGCAGCCGGGCGGCGGATAACTCCGCTTTAATCCCGGCAACGTCCAACCGCCCGTGAAAAACAATCGGAAGATTGTGCTCGGCCGCAAACGCCTTGTATCGTTCCTCGTCGGGTCCGCTGCCGCAGAGATGGAGCGGATGTTCGCGCAGCTCCTCGTTGCTCCGGTAAACCTCGAGCAGCAAATCAATCCCCTTGGCATCCTTCAAATTTCCGATGCTGATCAGCCCGCGCCGCTTCCGGGCGGGAATGATTTCCCCGGTCAGGAATGGATCGGAGATTGGGCTGTAGAGGACCCGGGATTTTTCCGCCGGATACCCGGACCGGGCGTTCACTTCCGCCTGCATCGTCCGGCTCAGAAAAATGATCCGGTCATACCCGTTCAGCATCCGGCTGGAACGGCCGGAATGATGGGTGAGGAGGGAGGGCAATTTATTGGCTGCCCGGGGCAGCAGGATGGGAATGTCAGAATCGGTTTGCTGGCAATGCAATAGGTCGGGTTGGAACTTGTCAATGGCAAGCCTTAATCCTTCCAGGAAACATAAATCCTGAAACAGGGGGTGCGCGTTTCCATCCGGAATCCGGGCTGTCAACAACCGGACGGCGTCGGGCGCGAGATGGCGCAGAGCCGGAAGCGCCATGGTCGGGAAGACCCGGGCCGGGGCGACCGGGGACGCGGAGAACTCCACCGGTTTTCCCCAGATCCGTTCGGGCCACGGATAGATCGCCACTTCATGCCCCGCCTCCAATAAATATTTGGTCAGCATCAGGGCAATGCGGGATTTTCCGCCGGCCCGCGGATTAATCCGTTCCGAGCGGAGATAGGTTTGGATCTGCAGGATGCGAAGGGGTTTCATCGAAAAATATTGACGTCTGGATACATCGCCCGGCCAACGCCGGGCTCTTTTTTTTCGTGAATTTTTTGGTTGGAACCTCTGAAAATATCACCCTGAGCGCAGCGAAGGGCCTGGAAACGCTGAAGCAGATGCTTCGCTTCCCCGCTTCGTGTTCGCACAGGTTCAAAGAACGAACCTGTGCACTTCGCGAGGACAGGCGGGGGGCAGGCGCTCAGCACGTCACCTTATTTCAGAGGTTTCCATTATTTATTTCGAATGGAATGATTTTAGCCTTCTTCCAGCACTTCTTCGTACGCCAGCAGGTTTTCCGTCGCGTAACGCTCGATCGAAAAGAACTTTCTGGCGCGCGCGGCGAGCGCCTTGCGGTAAGCGGTCGACCGGGTTTCCTTCCGGCTGATCCACTTGAGAATCCATCCGGCCAGCTCTTCCGGCGTGGATTGGGCGGGGTCGAATCCCAGTCCGCATTCCATTCTCAATAGTTTCGCCGTTTCCTCCACCTGCGGTTTCCATCCGACGACCGCGGTTCCGCAGCACATCGCTTCCGCGAGCGCCAGGCTGAACCCCTCCGCCGGGCTTGGATTCACCAGCAGTTCCGAGGCGAGCAGTTCTTTGCGGACCGCCTCCGAAGAGACACGGCCGAGAAAGGTTGCCGCCACCTTATGCTTCCGGGCATACGCTTCGAAACGCTCCTGCTCCGGGCCGATCCCGCAGATACGGAGCGGGAATTTCCGCAGGGCGGCGGATTTGGCGTACGCCGCCAGAAGATGCTGCAGCCCCTTGTCGAGGCGCAATCCGCCGACGAACAGGATCCCCTTCCGCCTTCCCGCGACCGGGATCGACGAATCGGAGAAAACCTTCTCCACCGCCGGACGGATCAGCCGCGAACATTCCAGCAGGGAGGCATCCCTGCCGCACACCAGCGCGCGCAGCGCATCGGAGGCGAAAATGATCCTGCGGTATGCCTGCAGGTGCTGGCCGGCGGTGTGGGTGTGATGCGTCAGCAGGAGCGGCAGCTTCAATCCGAGCGCATGATACAACGGCGGAAAATCGGAAAACGACAAATGATTGTGGATGATATCGGGCTGAAAATCCCGGATCGCGTCGCTCAGCCCGGCCAGGAACATCGAATCCAATCGGACCGAATGCGCCGACCGGTCTTTCGCCGGCAGCCGCGACGACTTCCAGGTATACCCGGCCAGGTCCTTCATCGCCGGAATGCGCGCCGTCGGGATCAGGCGGATGGGCTTGCCGGGATTGTCGATCCAGTACGGTTTTTCCAGAATCGGTTCCGGGAAAGGGAAAATCGCCACATCGTTCCCGCGCGCGGCAAACTCGCGTGTCAGCTGGAAGGAGAGCCGCGATTTTCCCCCGGCGCGCGGATTTAATCCCTCGCCCTTCAGGAATGGGTGGATCTGCATTATCCGGAATGTGGTCTTGGGCATTGTAGTTAACCCGTTGTCGAGAATGTCCTTACCGAACGGTTATAGATCTGCTTACCCCCCCACTCCGTTCTCCCTTCGAGTAACCGAATGATTGTAACAAAAAGTGCTTGGTTTTCATGAACTGGCATTTATCCCGAAACATAAACGCAGACGTGATTATTTATTTTAGGTTTTTGAGGTCATTAACGCAAAGGCGCCAAAACGCAAAGCTGAAAATAACTTTACGCCTCTGCGACTTTACGTTTAGTATTTTTCTCCGTGGAGATGATATTTTAAAATATCCAATTTTTTCAGGACGGGACACTATCCAATCGCCGGATTCCCTCGGGGCCTTCGTTCAGGAGCAGGTCGATGCTGGCCATCCCCGGAACGAACGGGGAGAACCGTTGCGCATATTGGGGATGATGGAACTCATGGAACTCGATCCCGATCCCCGCGTCGGCAAACAGCGATTGGTCGAGGTAATCCCTGCCGCTCGGCCCGGATAGGTACACCGTGGCGCCGGTCTTGCGGCAGATATCCAGGAGCAGCCCGCTTTTCTTCCCGGTGACGCCGAGGGTGGACGCCCGGCGGGTCGGCGTGGCGATCCCGAATTCCCGCCACACCAGGCCGATCAGCGCCAGGTTCAGGTCGACGAGCTTTTCCCACGGCCGGAGCAGGATCCCCTCAAGCGCCGGCCCGTACGTTTTCCAGAACGGCGCGCGCGAATAATTTTGCAGAAGAGTCCGCCAGTACACTTCCGCCCAGCGGGCCTGGTTGTTGATCTCCACATCCAGGAAGGCCTGGCCGAACCTTCCCTTGAGGAGGACCGGGGCGGTGACCCAGGCCCAGCCCTGCGGGGTGCGGATCCGGTTGCGGTTCTCAAAATAATTCTTTTTAAACGCCACCGTATCCAGGAATATGAATTCGTCGGCCCGGCGCGCCTTGTCGAGGTATCCGAGCCAGGGAAGATGCTCGGGCTGATGGATGGCGATGCGCGTCATGCGTTACTTCAGGGCAAGATCCCACTGCCACCGAAGGGTTTCGTAGCACTCCGCGTGGCCCACGCCGATCTCATATCCGCGGTGCACTCCGCGGGCGATCACCGCATCCAGCCAGATGTCGCCGTACTTCTTGTATTGCGAATCGTGCGCCAGGAGCGAATCGCGCTTGGCCTGGACCGCATCCGGTGAGACAGCCACGTACACCTGCGGACGGAAAGGCGAATAGGAA
>CAZYSF010000596.1:0-1504 GCA_964649635.1 uncultured Anaerolineales bacterium
GAGTCATCCCGAGGAGCGTCTTAGTCCGTCATTCCGAGGAGCGCCTGCATTCTGTCATTCCGAGGAGCGCAGCGACGAGGGATCGGTAAATTGGATTAAATGGCGAGTTTACCGAAGCGAGCGATTTGAGAAAAAGTCACCGATTCCTCGGGGCTTCGCCCCGAGGCATGACGCCCATAAAGAGACCCGTATCCAATTTGGCGCGGTCTCGATACGCCCGCAAAGAACGCGGGCTACTCGACCAGCTTTTTCAACACCCATTAATTCTTCGTGTTCTTCAGGTTTTACTTCGTGTCCTTCGTGGATAGAGAATCCTCCCCCGCTTAGCGGTTTTGTACTTCGCTAAACGGGGGAGGAAAAAGGAGGGGGCTACAGCCTTTCCGCAACCGCTCTGGCCACGTCGATCGTTGTGCTCGCGCCGCCCATGTCGTAGGTGCGCGCCCTGCCCGCTTTGATGACGCCGGCCACCGCTTTTTCCAGCACATCCGCCTTTTCCGCTTCCCCCAGCCATTCCAGCATCAGCTTCGCCGCCAGGAAGGTGGCGATCGGGTTGACCTTGTACTGCCCCGCGTATTTGGGCGCCGAACCGTGGGTCGGCTCGAAGACGGCGAACCCGTCACCGATGTTGCCGCTCGAGGCGAATCCGAGGCCGCCCACCAGCTGGGCCGCCAGGTCGGAGATGATGTCGCCGAACATGTTGGTCGTCACCAGCACGCCGTACTCCAGCGGATTCTTGATCAGCCACATCGTCATCGCATCGACGTTGGCCTCCCACAGCGGGAGCCCGGGGAACTCGGCGGCGATCTTGCGCGCTTCGCGGGTGATCAGGCCGGAGGTCTCGCGCACCACGTTCGGTTTTTCCACCAGCGTCACGCTCGGGTAGCCGCGCTTGTGCGCATACTCGAAGGCGGCCCGCACGATCCGCCGGCAGCCGCCCCGCGAAAGGATCCGGCACGAGAGCGCGAGATCCTCCGAGGCGCTGGATTGGAAGGCTTTCATCGCCGGGCTGTTCGCCTCGAGCGCGGCGCGCACATCGGGCGGCAGCGGATGGAATTCCACCCCGGCGTAGAGGTCCTCGGTGTTTTCGCGGAACACCACCAGGTCTATACCCTCGCGGTAGTTGAGCGGATTGCCGGGGTAGGCCTTGCACGGGCGCAGGTTCACGTAAAGGTCGAACTGCTGGCGCAGGCGGACGATCGGGCTGCGATAGGTCAGCCCTTTCCCGGCCAGTTCCGGGGCCAGCTCGGCAGCCGCCTCCTCTTTGGGTTTGGAGGTGATCGCGCCGAACATCGCGCAATGGCACGTCTTCAGCAGGTCGACCGTGCGTTGCGGCAGCGCGTCGCCTTCCCGGCGCCAGAATTCCCAGCCGATGTCGGCCGCCGGGTACTCCGCATCCAGGCGCAGCTGATCCAGCACGATCCGCGCCGCTTCCATCACATCCTGCCCGATCCCGTCTCCGGGCATCCAGGCGATCCGGTACTTGGCCATCGATGCGTTCTCCTCG
>CAZYSF010000597.1:0-1841 GCA_964649635.1 uncultured Anaerolineales bacterium
GTTGCTGTTTTTGCAGCCATCGCTTACTCAGTCGGGCACATGGGACTGGATATCCTGTTCAATTTGTTTAAATTACTGATGACCCTTTATGTAGCGCTCATCGCATTTATGCTTTTTGTGCTTTTACCCATTGCTTTAATATTAAAAATGGCGGTCGATTTCCTGCTTCTGGAAAATGGTGAGACGAAACGCTACAGCGCTCCCGGACCGACCGTCGGGGAAGCGCTCTGGCAGGCGGGCGTGACACTCTACGCGGCCGACGTCGTCATACCCGCTCCCTCGACGAAATTGGAATCCATCGGACAGAATCCGGTGGTGATCGAAATCGTCCGATCGCGGATGCTGACCGTCCACGCGGATGGCAGGGAGGTCGGCGTCCGGTCGGCCGGTAAAACCGTCGGCGAAGCCCTGGCCCGGGCGGGATTTGCCCTGACCGGCTTGGATTACAGCATCCCGGCGGAATCCGACCCTCTCCCGCCGGACGGAGCCATCCGGGTGGTGCGGGTGCGGGAGGAGATTCTGCGGGAGCAGTCGCAGATCCCCTTCGAGCGGAACACGCAGCCGTTGGCGGAATTGGAACTGGATCAGACGAAGGTCGTTCAGCCGGGAGCCTTCGGCATACTTGAGTCGGTTGTGCGCGTCCGCTGGGAGGATGGCGAGGAAGTCCGCCGCACGCCGGAGGGGCAGCAGATCCTGCTGGCGCCGCAGGCGCGGATTGTAGGGTACGGAACCCGGGTCGTTCTGCGGACCGTGTCCACTCCCGAAGGGACATTCGAGTATTACCGCGCGATCACGGTGTACGCCACCTCGTATTCCCCCTGCCGCCTGGGCGTAACCCCGCCGCGCTGCAGCTACGTCACCCGGTCCGGCATGGCCATGCAGAAAGGGTTGATCGCGATGGTCAACAGCTGGTATCTCCTCTTCCATGGCCAGCCGGTATACGTGGACGGCTACGGCCCGGCGACCGTGGCCGACTCCGGCCTGGGGCCGAATGCGCCGTATTGGATCGACCTGGCGTACCTGGATGACGAGTGGATCGGCTGGCACAGCTTCACGACGCTGTATTTCCTCTCGCCGGTTCCGGCGAATGTTCCGTGGATACTCCCCTGATCAAATCTTTCTCCTCTTCGTCCTCGCCGCTGGATGTCCGCCGGCTTCTGCGCGAGGCGGGCCTGCGCCCGCGGAAATCCCTCGGCCAGAATTTTCTGATCGTCGAAAGCGCGCTGGAGCGGGTGGCCGCGGCCGCCGACTTGCAGCCGCAGGATACGGTGCTCGAGATCGGGGCGGGGGTCGGCAGCCTGACCCGCCACCTGGCGGCCGCCGCCCGGCACGTGGTGGCGGTCGAGATCGATCCGCCGTTGATCCCGATTCTCCATTCCGTCCTCGCGCCCTTCCCGAATGTGACGATCGTCGAGGGGGATATCCTGGCCTTGCCGGTGGATCGGTTGGCGGGCGGCGTAGCCCCCGGCGCGTTCAAGGTGGCGGCGAATATTCCGTATTACATAACCTCGGCGTTTATCCGCCACCTGATGGAATCCGCCGCCCGCCCGGCGCGGATCGTCCTGACCGTTCAGCAGGAGGTCGCCGACCGGATCTGCGCCGCGCCCGGAAAGATGAGCCTGCTGGCGCTTTCCGTCCAGTATTACGGCACCCCGTCGCAGGCCGGGAAAATCTCCGCCGATTCATTTTTTCCGGTGCCGGACGTCGAATCGGCGATCGTGTGCGTGGACCTCGAGGCATCCCCGCGCCGCAGCCGGGAAGTGTCTGAGCGGCTGTTCCGTATCGCCCGGGCCGGTTTTTCCCAGAAGCGGAAGATGCTGCGCAATACGATCGCGGCGGGG
>CAZYSF010000598.1:0-3410 GCA_964649635.1 uncultured Anaerolineales bacterium
GCGAACGATTTGAATATTTTCAGGAGATGAACTGTCGATTTTGTTGATGATTACAACATCGGCCATTCTCAGGGTTGTTTCACCGGGGTAATAGTTCAGCTCGTGGCCGGCCCGGTGAGGGTCGGCAATGGTTATGGTAAGGTCGGAATGATAAAATGAAAAATCGTTATTTCCGCCATCCCAAGGAATAATGTCGGCTTCTTTTTCTGCTTCGCGCAATATGGCTTCGTAATCGACACCTGCGTAAATCACGTTACCGCGAATCACATGTGGTTCATACTCTTCCATCTCTTCGATGGTACATTGATGTTTTTTCAAATCTTCCAATGTGGCAAACCGCTGAACTTTCTGATCAACCAGGTTTCCATAAGGCATTGGGTGACGAATGGCAACTACTTTAAGTCCTTTGGCCATCAGAATTTCAATTACCCGGCGCGAAGTCTGGCTTTTCCCGCAACCTGTCCGCACGGCAAGGATTGAAATAACGGGCTTTGTGCTTTTAACCTGCGTTTGATTTGGGCCAAGCAGCATAAAATCGGCCCCGGCGGCATTTACAACAGAACTCACGCTCATCACCTTCTGATAGGTAACATCGCTGTATGAAAACACACAGATTTGAACTTCCAAATCTTTGATGAGCCGGATTAACTCACTTTCAGGATAAATCGGAATTCCTTCAGGATAAAACGTTCCTGCCAGTTCTGCCGGGTATTTGCGTCCGTCGATATTCGGAATCTGCGTCGCGGTAAATGCCAGAACACGATACTCGGGGTTATCGCGGAAGAAGACATTGAAGTTGTGGAAATCTCTTCCCGCGGCGCCCATGATAATCGTTCGAATTGGGGTCATACGATACGCTCCTTGAAACAGATGAACAGGTTGGTTTTCACATCGCTTCTGGGGCTGTGATGCCCAATAAAGCCAAACTATTGGCCATTGCCTGCTTCGCAGCAGCGACCAGGCGCAGCCGGCTGCTGCGCAGCGGCTCTTCCACCTGTAACACGGGACACTCATTGTAGAACGAAGTAAATGCCTGGGCCAAATCGTAGGCGATACTGGCAATCTGCAGCGGTTTGAGTTCCGCCGCGGCCCGCTGCACTTCTTTGGGCAGGCGTGAAATCAGATCGACCAGCTGCATCTCCGAGTCCTTCATCTCATAATCGAAAAGGCGGCTGGAAGGCAGCACGCCGCCCGCTTTGCGCAGGATGCTGGTGGCCCGCACGTGCGCGTACTGGATGTACGGCGCGGCCTGGCCGTCGAAACTAAGCGCGGTATCCCAGGAAAAAATGATCTGCTTGGTGTTGTCGACCGCCAGCATGGCGTACTTCATCCCGCCGATTCCGATCTGCCTGGCGGTCGTCTCGCGTTTCGCTCCGGTTAAGTTCGGATTCTTTTCGGCGATGATCGCCGAAATTCTCCGCCGGGCTTCTTCGGCGACATCCAGGTAATAAACGATATTCCCCTTCCGCGAGGACATGGTTCCTTCCGGAAGGGTGACGATCTCATATGCCAAATGGAAGCATTTCGAAGCCTGGGGGAATCCCCACAGCTCGAGGATCTTGAACGCCTGCTGGAAGTGCAGGCTCTGCCGGACATCGACGACATACACCGAACGGTCGACGTGGTATTGCTCGAATTTTATCTTCGCCAGCGCCAGATCCTTGGTAAGGTACAAGCTGGTTCCGTCCGAGCGCAGAATCACCGCCACGCGGTACGTTTCTTTCTTCAAGCCGAGTTTGTCGTCGATCCGGACGATCACCGGTCCGCCGGTCGGGCGCTCGTCTTCGGCGATGCCGCGCGCGATAAGCTCGTCG
This sequence comes from uncultured Anaerolineales bacterium, assembly GCA_964649635.1. Lineage (GTDB taxonomy): Bacteria > Chloroflexota > Anaerolineae > Anaerolineales > RBG-16-64-43 > JAFGKK01. The sequence continues at coordinate 1,815 of CAZYSF010000598.1, forward strand.
ACGATTGACTTTCCCAATTCGTCGGCCTGGCTTTCGAAGAAGAACACATCGATCGGGGTGTCGAGCTCTGTGAGGACCGCGTCCAGTTCGTCCAAGCTCCACTGCCGGGTGCGTTCCCACAGCTCGCGGGTTTTCTTGTCGCCGGTATCCCAAAGCCGGTACAGGTCCCGCACCTCGGTTGCGTACCCCTCGCGGACTGCGCGCTGGTCCTCGGTTTCATCCGGGCTCGGTTCCAGCAGCGTGGATGCCTCGGTGTAGATCTGTCCCAGCCAGCGCCCGCGTTCCATCGCCCCGGCCGGCTCCTCGCCGGCGTGGAACTTCTGATACCCCCACATGCACTTCACCACGCCCAAGCCAATATCGCCGGGGTAGGCGGCCCGGATCGTTTTGTATCCGGCAAACTCGGTCAGCCGGGACAGAGCCTCCCCCAGGACCACATTCCGGAAATGCCCGATGTGAAAGGAATGATGGGTATTCGGATTGGCGTGCTCCACCATCACCGTTTCAGTCTTCGGAGTCCCGCGGCCGTACTCCACCCCAAGCGTAAGCACCGCTTCCAGGACTTTCTCGACATAGGATTTGGTCTCGAAAGAGATGTTGAGGTAACCGCGGACGGCTTCGATCCGGGCAAAACCCGCCGGGAGCGTGACCTCTGCGGCGACCTGTTCCGCCAGTTGTTGGGCCTGCTGCGGCACGGGCAGGGTTGTCTTTTTGTTGCGGGCGAGAAATGCCGCCGCTTTTATGCAGCTGGAAGTCCCCAATCCCCATTGGCCGGAAAAAGGAATCGGCGACCAGTCGACCGCGACGGGATCGGTGATGCCCCGGCGGATAAACGCGTCGAGAATTTGACTGCCGATAGAATCGACTTCTGCGCTGTAAATTCTCATACCGGGTAAAGGAATGGCGGATGGCGTGCTATCCGGACATCATGAGCAAAAGCCCCCTGAGAAAGGGGGCCATGCGGGCTGCGGATCCTTTGGAGTCGTACTTATGCCTTTTTCTTGGCAGGTTCTTTCTTCTTGGCGGGTTCTTTCTTCTTGGCAGGTTCCGTCTTTTTAACGGGTTCCTTTATGGCGTTCAACTCGCGCAACAGCCTGCTCTTTCTGCGAGCGGCGTTGTTCCTGTGTATCACGCCCTTCGAAGCGGCCTTATCCAACTCGCGGATCGCTGTTTTGATCGCGGCTTCCTTGGTTTCCTTGTCAGCGGTCTTGGCCGTTCCGACGGCGGACCGTGCGCGGGTGCGGATGATGCGGTTCTGCACCCGTTTGCGCTCGTTGCTGCGGATGCGTTTAATAGCGGACTTTAAATTTGCCAACCTAGCCTCCTGAAATTGAATGCACGCAATTATACCCTCCCTGTTTCCGTGCTGTAAAGGTTGGCACCGGCGGCGATTACCGCGCCCGCAAGCCCATGGCGGCGGAATTGACACCGGATAATTTCCTGAGTACACTGTCCCCTTCCCAGGGCAATCTGAAGACTTGGCGGGTCGGTTCCGGCGAAGCGAGGGATGCAAGTGTCACCCCCGGCTGGCCCGGGAACTATTCCGTCGGAAGAGTGTTAATCAGGCAAATCCTCCACGAGGGAGATAACCCGGAA
>CAZYSF010000599.1:0-3729 GCA_964649635.1 uncultured Anaerolineales bacterium
CCGCCAGCGCGAAATCGAACTCCTCCAGAAGCTCCGGGACCTGCTCCGCGTCGTTCTTCAACGCGATCGCCAGGCCGCGCGCGTGGGCTTCTTGCGCCAGCCAGCGGTTGAACCGCAGCTGGTCAACGGCCGTGATCGGAAATCCCGTCTCGTTCAGGTATCCGTCGATGTTGTCGGGTTCGACTCCGTCGAAACCCTTGGCTTTGCACAGATCCATCCGGGCCAGCAGGACCGGTTTCAGCAGGTCGATCCGGCGGATGTCGAGCCACTGTTCTCCCTCCCAGCCCTCATAATCCCTGCCGATGATTTCCGCCGGAAATTGGCCGGCATCCGGACGCCAATCCTCCCGGCTGCCGGCGCTGAGGTAACAAATAGCCCGCCGGCCCTGGAAATGCAGCGAGGCGACAACTTCCGCGCTCGTATCGAACAGGTCGAGGTCATAAACGTCCGCATCGAAGGACGTATCGACCTCATTTCCGGCGAGCTGCCATTGCCAGCTCGTCTGCGGCCCGGGCCGCCACCAGCCGAAATCCGCGCCTGTGAAAGAGGATGTAAGAGGGACGGAACTCTCGACAACGGCATTGGGGGAGGGCGCATCGGTGGACGGAGAAAGAAAAATGCAGCCGGCTTCGAGCAGGAAAAGCGGGAGGATCCGGGAAAGTGGGCGCATAGCGATGATCCGTAGACCTGAATGATGGGATGATTGTACCCGGAACCGGAATCCGGAAAAATCGGGCTGGATTGGCGCAATTATCCGGATTCCCAATGCCTGCCGATCTAACGATAAATTAACTCTTCCTTTTTATACTCGATAGAAGGCGCAAAGTATCACGGTGCGTCCCCCAGCTTTGAAAACCGGTAATTTCATACGTCCCATTAAGAGGAGATGCAGGCATGGAAACATCACCCATACCCGAAATCCGCATTCGTCAGCAGGCGATAAAGTACTATCTCGTTCTCCTGATGTGGCCGCTTTACCTCTTCATCCTGCCGGCCGTCTTCGCCCGGTGGGGGGCGCTCACGATCCTTTTTATGATTTTCCCGGGCGTGTACCTCTTCACCTGGGTGGGCTACCTGATGCACGAAAGCTGGCACAAGTACGTCCCGAACATCCCCAACGGATTCTTCTACAACAGCTTCGCGCTGATGCTGCTTTCGGATCCGCAGCTGTATCAGATGACCCACGGGATGCACCATTCCAAGGTGCACACCTACGAAGACGCGGAATTCCACCCAGTCGGAGAGATTAGAAACAGAACCCTCCGGATTTTGTACAATTGGGCCGAGGTCTTCACCGGCGTGGCGTGGCTGGTGATCATGGCGACCGTCGCCGTCCCATTCGACAAGCGGTTCTCCGGCCGCTACCGCGCCTGGAAGCCGGCCGCGTCGCTGGCGTTCTGGGCCGTCTTCATGGGGGGGATCGGGTATCTCTCCCATTTGGTGTTCGGCGTGACGCTGCTGCAGATCGCGCTTTCCTTCGCCATCAGCATCTGGCTGAATTCCTTCATCCTGCACCATTCGCAGCTGATCGAACACGGCAACCTGTACGTCGAGGGGACGTTCGAGCAGCGCAACATCTGGACCCGCAACCTCCGCCCCGTTGGCCTGGCCGAAAAGATCTTCCTGTTCTTCACCCACGGGGATTCGCAGGAGCATGTGCTGCACCACACCCAGACCAAATACTATCTGCGCCCGTTCACCGGCGCGGCCCCGATGCCGGAACGGTCGATGTACATCAACCTCAGGGATTACCTGAAGATCCTCGGCCGGATGCTGGCGGGCAAACCGGATTATTACGCAAATCCGGATTCCGCCCCGGTGTGAGATTGCCCGCACGAACCTGCCCTCCGCGAACACGGTAGAATGGGGGTTCAACGGAGGGCAGGCCATGTTCCAGATCAGTCAGGAATGGAAATATAATTATCCGGATGCGTATGCGGGCGTCCTTGTGCTGCGCGGTGTGACCAATCCGCCGCATCACGCGGATCTGGACGCGCGCAAGGGCGAATTGGAGGCGCGGCTGCGCAGCCGATTCGCAGGGCTCGACCGTCCGGCGCTGTTGCAGCTCCCCGAACTGCAGGCCTACGACGCATATTACAGCCGCTTCAAAAAGACGTACCACATCCAACTCCAACTCGAATCCATCGTCCTCAAAGGAAAATCAATCCCCGCCGTCGCGGCGCTGGTCGAAGCCATGTTCATGGCCGAGATGGAGGATCTGCTGCTGACGGCCGGCCACGATCTGGATTTCCTGCGTCTGCCGCTGACGCTGGGCGCCGCACGGGGCACTGAAACATGCATGCTCATGCGCGGCTCGGAGCAGATCCTTAAGGCGGGCGATATGTATATCCGCGACGGGGAAGGCGTGATCTCGAGCATCATCTACGGGCCGGACCAGCGCACCCAGATCCGCCCGGAGACGAAGGCCGCGGTCTTCACTGCATATGCGCCGGCGGGAATTTCCGCGCAGGCGGTGGAAACCCACCTACGCCGCATCCGCGAAAATGTACTGGTGTTTGCGCCGGACGCGGCGACGGAAATGCTGGAAGTGTTCGGCGGGAACTGAAGACTCTTCTCACCGCCATGCCTTACGTACTCTTTGCGGCGTTGCGAAAGTAAAGATCGGAGGAGCGGCGTGCGGCGTTACGGCGGGTTCTGGATTGCCGGATTGGTCCTTTCCGGTTTGGCGTGCAATCTCTCCATACATATGCCGCTGACTTCGGATTCGGCCGTATCCACCCGGACGGAGCCCGGCCCGCAGGTTGCGCCCTCCAATACGCGCGCGCATCCCAGCCCGACCTCAAATCCGGTTTCCTCCCCGGAACAATCGATCTGCGCGGATCAATCGGCGGCGGTCGTCCTGCTGGTGGATCCCGTCCTGGCGGCCGGGGTCCGCGCGAACCTCGACCGGTTTGAAGCCGACTTGTGCGCCGACGGGTACATTGTGATCGAGCGGGCGCTGGATTTCCAATCGCCCCCCCAAGCGCGCGCGTACCTGGCGGACCTGTATGCGCGGACCGGCCAGGCTTTGGAAGGCGCGATCTTCATCGGCGCCGTGCCGCTGGCCTACCAGGCGGTGCAGGCTAAATCCTCCGATCCGGAAAATCAACCCGCCGCGCAGGAAGTAATCAGCTTCCAGTATTATGCGGACCTGGACGGCGAATTCTCCGCCACCTCCGGGTATCAATCCGCGGGGCGGCATGCACACTCCTTCGATCTTCACACCGGCGGGACGGATTGGGAGATCTGGATCGGGGTCCTGCCGTTCTACCGCGGCGAACTATCCCAAACCGTGGAAGCCCTGAACCGTTATTTTGAGAAGAACCACCGTTACCGGACCGGCGGGTATTCGATCCCCGTCGGCTTCCTCCAGATAAACGAACACTTCAACGCCAAGACGGCGGAAGAAGCGGCCGGCCTCCTGACCGGCATGCGCGCGGGCCTGTATGCCTGGACTCCGCTCAGCAATGCTCCCGGCGCAAAGTTGTACTTCAACGCACCGGGGGTCTCGTTCCGGGACGGGTACGCGGACCTCTCGGCGGGGGCGGCGGACATCACCGTTACGGAAACCCACGGCGATCACACCGCGAGCGGGATGATCACTATCGGCTGGGTGGAATCGCGGCCGGTCCGGACCGTTCTTTATTGGACCGACGGCTGCTCGGTCGGGGACCTGGCGTACCCGGACAATTTCCTGACGTCGGTCGTCTACAGCCCCACCAGCGAAGT
>CAZYSF010000600.1:0-5485 GCA_964649635.1 uncultured Anaerolineales bacterium
CCGCGCTCGATCACATCCGCGTATTTGCTTTCGCCGGCGAATTGCAGCATGCGGCTCGCCCACAGGATCAACCCGATGGTGGCGCACGTTTCGCCGTAGGCGCTCTCGTCCGGCAGATCGTAGTCTTCGGTGAACCCTTCATTGTGGCGCGACGGGCCGATCGCGCCGGTCAGGTACATGCGCCGGGTGATCAGGTTGTCCCACAACCGCTCGCAGGTTTCCAATAAAGTCGGATCGCCGTTCTCGTGCGCTAGATCCGCCATGGCGCACAGCAGGTACATCGCCCGGACGGCGTGCCCCACGACTTTGGTCTGCTCGCGGACGGGCACCTGGGCCTGGCAGTAATCGTAGGTCTTGGCCCAAAAGGAGGCCGGGTCTTCGCCGCGCTCGCGGGCTTCGAGCGTGAAAAAATTCGGCTCTTTTCCCCGCTCATCGATGAAATACGCCGCCAATTTCAGGTAGCGCGGATTGTTGGTGGCATGGTGGAACCTGACCAGTGCCAGCTCGATTTCCGGATGTCCGCAATAACCCCGTTTTTTCCCCGGCTCGCTCCCAAACCTGGCGTCGATATGGTCGGCGTAGCGGCTCAGCGCCTCGAGCAATTTCCGCTTTCCGGTGGCCAGGTTGTGCGCGACCGCTCCCTCGATCAGGTGGCCGGCGCAATACAGCTCGTGCCAATCCCTCAAATTCCGCCAGCGCATCTCCGGTTGGACGGCGGTGAAATGCGTATTCAAATAACCGTCCGGTTGCTGGGCGCGGATGATCCTATCGGCCAGCCCATCCACCAGCGCTTCCAGCGCCGGATCGGGGTGCCCCGCCAGCGAGTAGCTGGCCGCCTCCAGCCACTTGGCGGGATCGGAGTCCCCGAAAATCTGGACGATCGGCGACGGTACGGGCCGCTGGAAGTTCAAATCGAAGGCGCTGAAACGGCCGGTGGCCTCGCATTGGCGGTATATATGCGGCAGGGTGACGGTCCGGTTCGCCTCCAGGCGGGGCGCCCAGAAGGCATCCTCCAGGGCGACCTGGGTGAACGGGACCGGTTCCAACCGGCGTTTGGCATCAGGCATGGCATGCTCCTCTCGAGACGATGTCATTGCGAGCGACCGGAGGGAGCGAAGCAATCTCCCCCTTCGGAAAAAGCAGGAGATTGCTTGTCGCTTCGCTCCTCGCAATGACACCGCGGATTCCCCGCATCCGCGTTTTCTATCCAGGCAAAACCAGCCTCATCTTGGCGGCCGCATCGCGCATGGCCTGCTCGGGCGATTTCTGGCCGCTTAAGGCTTCCTGCATCGCCACCTGGATGATTTCCGAAACCACCGACCAGTTGGCCAGGGGCCCGCGCGGAGCGGCCGACTCCATCTGCTTCAGGAAGACCTGCATCGTCGGGTCGTTTTTGTTCTTTTCCGCCACTTGCGCCAGGACGTCCTTGCGGCTGGGAATATACGACATGCAGTCCGTCAGTTTGGTGCCGTAGGCCGGATCCACCACATGCTTCAGGAATTCCCAGGCGCCGTCCTGCTGCCGGCTGGCGGCAAAGATAGTCCAGTTTTCGCCGCCCAGCGAAGAAGCCGGTTTCCGGGTGTAGGGCAGGGTGGCGACCATCCAATGCAGGTCCGGGGCATCCTTTGCGATCGTGCTCAGGTTCCAGGTGCCGCTGATCATCATGGCCGCTTTGCCGATCGTAAATTGCTGATAGACCTCGGCAAATCCGTCGTTGATCGCCGATTTCGGCGCGTATCCTTTGTCGATCAGCTTCCGCCAGAAAGCCAGCGCCTCAATCGATTCCGGCGAGTCCAGCCTCTCGATGCCGCCGCCGTTCTGGAGGATCCAGGGCAGGAACAGGAAGGTGCCGGTCTCATCGCGTTTGGCCAGCAAAGCCGTGCCGTAGATGCCGTTGGCTTTGGCAGTCATCCGCCGTGCCCACAATTCATATTCATCCCAGGTCGCGGGCGGATGGTTGATATCCAATCCCGCCGCCTGGGCCATGTCGGTGTTGATCCACAGCACCACCGTATTGCTCCCCAGCGGAATGCCGTAGTTCCGTCCGTTGAAAAGTGTGGAGTTCCATGGACCGGAGAGGAACTGATCCGCCTGACCCCACGCCTTCACTTTATCCGTGAGATCGGCCAGGGCGCCCGCGGCCGCGTAGCGTGCGTTGTCCGGGTTGTCCACGATCATCAAATCCGGCGTCGCCCCGGCCGCGATGGCCGTCATCACTTCCTGGTTGAACTGCGAGAACGGGATGTTCCGGAGGGTCAGGCGATACGCGTTTTGCGACGCATTAAAATCATCCCCCGCGGTTTTCAGGCATGCCGCCGCCGGGCCCGTATCGCCGTAATACGTCCACAACGTCACCGTCTGAGCCTTTCCGCCGGCGGCCGCATCGGTCGGCGAAAAGATGGATGGCGCGCCCGGGCGCTGCGTGGGAGTGGCCGCGGCAGGGGTCGGCATGCGGCTGCATCCGGCGAGGATGGCCGATAGGACGATCAGGCGGACGGGGAGAGGATTTTTTTTATTCCCGCGCATGGTGATCTCCTTCTTGCGGCAGGCGGTGGAACACTCCGGAAGGATTCGCCCGGCGGCATGCCGTCCGCCGGGCGCGGCCCCCTCGGGTTCCACAAAGCTCGAGGAGCGGAGGCTCCTGTACGATCTTTGAGGGTGCTTCGGCGGCCACCCCCCGCCTAATTCACCGCGCCCGCCGTCATCCCCCGGATGAAATATTTTTGCAGGAACAGGAAAGCCACCAGCGCCGGCAAGGCGACCAGGCTGGAAAAGGCCATCATCGAATCCCATTGGGTCGTGTACATCCCGATGAACTGGTACACGCCGATCGAAACCGGATGGAGTTCCGGGGTTTGTAAAAAAGACAAGGCAAAAACAAATTCCCCCCAGGCGGTCAGGAAGGCAAAGACGCCGATGGCGATGAGGCCGGCCCGGATCAGGGGGAGGATGATGTGCCACAGCACCTGGATCCGGGATCCGCCGTCGATCAGCGCCGCCTCCTCCAGGTCCACCGGAATTTGCAGGAAACTGGCCCGCAGAATGATGACCGCCATCGGCAGCGCCAGCGCGGTATCCGCCAGAATGACGCCGGCATATTGGTTGGTCAGCCCCAGCGGCCGGAAAAGGACGAACAACGGGATGACGAGCAAAACGCTCGGCAGCATCTGCGCGATCAGCAAACCCGCCAGGACCAGGGAACGTCCGCGGATGCGGAATCGCGCCAGGGCGTAAGCGCCGGGGACGGCCAGCAGCAGCGTCAGGAAGGTCGTGTAGGTGGAAATAATCATGGAGTTCATGATTAAATTCAACGCATTCATCGTCAGCGGTTGCCGATCCGTGGCGAGGCCGAGCACCTGACGGTAGCTTTCCAGCTGCGGGTGTTCGGGGATCATGACCGGAGGAACATGCAGGATCTCCTCCGGGGATTTGATCGATGTGGTAAACATCCAATACAACGGAAAAATATAAAGGACCGTCAGGACGGCGCCCAGGCCGATCTTGAAGAGGTTCGCGCGCGAACGGCGATTCCAAAAGAGCGCCGTCATCACATGTTTTCCAGAGCCGCATTCCTGGCGTAGAAGAATGCCGCCACGAATAAAATCACAAGGATGACCGTCGCGACCGCCGCGCTCCGGCCGAAATCAAAATGCACCAGGGAGAGGCGGTACGCAAACGTGGGCAGCACTTCGGTCGCATCCGCCGGCCCGCCGCGGGTCATGATCCAGATAATGTCGAAGACGCGCAGGGTGTAGATAAAACCCAGCATCAAGACCGCCAGAATGGTCGATTTGAGCAGGGGGAGGGTGATGTAGGCGAGTTGCTGGAAATAGGAGGCTCCATCCACGGTGGCGGCTTCGTAAACGTCTTCGGGGAGTCCGGATATTCCCGCCGTCAGGATGATCACATTGAAGGGAATCCCCAGCCAGATATTCGTCAGGATGACGGCCAGCAGCGCCGTATCTCCCTGGACAAGCCAGCCGACGGGTTCCGGGATCAGGCTGAAAAACATCAAAATCCTGTTGAGGACGCCGTAATCGAGGTTGAAGATCCACAAAAACACCGTGCCCGTGACGACCGAGGGGATTTGCCAGCCCGACAGCATTAACCCGCGCATCGTCTGGCTCAGCGGGAAAGCCCTGACAAAGAGCAGCGATATGATCATGCCGAGCGTGAATTGAAAGAATATGGATACCGCCGTGAAGACCGCCGAGTGCTTCAGAGCCGTCCAGAAAGCGGGCGCCTGGAAGATCGCCTCGTAATTTTTTAAACCCACAAAGGCCGTCTTCCCGGAGATGAGTGTCTCGAGTGTATAATCCTGGAACGAAATGACGATGCTGAACAGAATCGGGAATCCCATGACGACCAGCAGAAAAATCAGAACGGGCGCCAGATAGACGTACCCGATCCGGTTGCCGATCAGGAAGTGTTTTCGCCGTTTGCCGGCGGATAAACCGCCGCCGGAGTCGGAAAACCCGTTGGAGCCGGGCCGCACGGATTTTCGCCTGATAATTTCCAGCATAGAATCCTTACGCCGTGGGTAATAGCCGGGAATTCCCCGGTCCGGTTTCAGCGCCTTTTTTTCCGCCCGGGCATCGTCCCCGGCCGTTTGTCCGCGTGGAAATAGGCCTGCCTTGGGGTAATCGAAAGCATAATCGAAAAGTCCGGATGGCGGGAGGGCGTTCGGGCCAACCGGGAGACATGCAGAGGACATGCAGCGGACATGACGCCGGATCCCACCAGAAGCGTTTTTGAGCGGGAATTGCAGCAGGCGCTGTTGTGCCTGTACAACCCCGCCAAATTACAGCAAAGCCCGCTGGCCGAGTTGCTGGCTGCGGATAAGGAACGCTTATCCGCCGCCGCCCTCGGCCGCCTGCTCATCGATGCCATTCAGGTTCTCAAGCCCGCCCCCGAAGTGCCCATCGGCGCTTTCGCCTGGCGTCTCTTCCATGTCTTGACGTATCGATATGTCGAACAATCCAGCCAGAAGGAAGTGGCCGCCGACCTGGCCTTGAGCGTCCGCCAATTGCGCCGCCAGGAACAGGCCGCCGTGCAGGTCCTGGCCGACTATTTGTGGACCCGCTATCCGATCGATCGCAAAACGCACTCGCGCCCGGTTCTCCCGGCGCCCGATGCCGGTGCGGGCGCGCCCGCCGGCCGGACGGAACGCGAGCGCGAACTGGCCTGGGTGCGTGAATCTTTTCCGCACGAAACCGCCGACCTCGCGGAAGTCATCGAAGGGGTGCTCAAGACCATCGGTCCGTTGCTTTCGGCCGTGCATACCCGGGTGGACTGGCCGGGCGTGCGCGGAGATCCGCTTCCACCCGTCGCCAGCCAAGCCGATACGCTGCGCCAGACCTTATTAAGCCTGCTGACCGCCGTCGCCCATGCGATGCCCGGCGGACGGATCGAGCTGACGCTGGTTCCCGACTCGCAGACCATGTCCGTGCGGGTCCATGCCGTCCCGGGCGCGGGCGCCGGCGCG
>CAZYSF010000601.1:0-6869 GCA_964649635.1 uncultured Anaerolineales bacterium
GGATTCCCACGCCCGCCGTCGGGCGGTAGCGAAGATCCGGGCGCGATGCCAGACGGCATCGCCGGCCGGGTGGATGCGGACCGGTAACGAAAATTAAAGGCGGTTGGGTTTGGGGCCAATCCGCCGGATTTGTTTTCCCGGTCGCCCGGGGGGTTTCATCCGGCGTCCTGCAGGAGAACCCTGCTTATGGGGGGAAGAGAACGGGCAATGGCATGCCCGGAGGGTATCCGCTGATCCTTCGATTTTCCCCCGCGGATTTCACGCGGGGTTAGCCCGGCGTCGAAGCCGGGAGCCCTCACCTCGTCAACCGGCGGGTGCCGGCCCATGCGCTGTTCTTCCCGAAAGTTTGTTCCACCTCCTTCCGCTTGAAGATCCAAAAAATTTTACCACGGATGAAAACCGGGCTGCCCGAATAGGAAAAACCCCGGTATTTCCGGTCTCGTAATATTAAATCCACGGCTTGATAAAAATGTCCGTTTTCGCGGAAATCCTGTTTTTCCCCGGGTTTATTGCCTTTTTATCCCCTTCTTACGGTTTTCCGCGGGGGTGGACGATAACATTGATTGTTGATTTATTGCGACGCAACAAATCCGATTTTCCATGACCCCCTATGAACCGATTTCGAGGGGGTAAGGGTATTATGGCGATTCCTCTGCGTTTGTTGATCGTGGAAGACTCCCCGGACGATGCGGAACTGCTTCTGCGCGAACTGCGCCGGGCCGGGTACGAGGTCGACGCCAGCCGGGCGGAGGACGAAGAACAATTCCTCAACGGACTGCGCAGCCTGCCCCAAATCATCCTCATGGATTACCGCCTCCCCGAATTCAGCGCCCTGCGCGGGCTGGCCATTTTACGCGAGCGCTCGCTCGACATTCCCTGCATCGTCATCAGCGGCATCCTGAACGACGAAACCGCGGTCGAGTGCATCCGCCAGGGGGCCGCGGATTATCTCCTCAAGGACCGGCTGGCCCGGCTGGGCGCGGCCGTGGGGCGCGCGATACAGGAGAGGGAAGTCAAGGCCGATAAAAACCGGACGGAACAGGCGCTCCATAAAAGCGAGGAGCAATTCCTGCGGATGACGGAAAACGCGGCCGACATCATCCTGCGCTACCGAAGGGGTGCGGATCCCCGCTTCCTCTACATCAACCCGTCGGTCCGGAAGATCACCGGTTTCGCACCGGAGGAATTCTACGCCGCGCCGCAACTGTGGGCGGAGCGGGTCTCCGTCGACGGGCAGGGGGAGGCCCTGGCGGCCGAGGGGGACCGCACCGGGATAGCACTGGTCCAGCTCGGGCCGAAACTGCGCTTCCTGCGCAAAGACGGCACCACCGCATGGCTGGAGCAGCGCGTAGTGATGGTCCAGAACGGTTCGGACGATGTCGACACCGTCGAAGGCGTCATCCGCGATATCACCGAAAACGAGGAGCGCGACCGCGAGCTCAAGGCGATCGCCTCCGTGGCGAGCGCGATGCGCTCGGCCCCGACCCGCACCGACATTTACCCGATTGTGCTGCAACAGTTGAAGGATCTGCTCAAGGCCGACGGGGTCGCCCTGGCGATGAAAGACTCCGCCAACGACGACATGGTCGTCGAGCTGGCGATCGGCGTGTGGGCCGACCGGACCGGCAAGCGGATCGGCCACGCCTTTGCCAGCAGCGGGGGGATCACCCAGCCGGTGCGCGACACGCGGGGGATGATGAACGGGCTGGCGGATGTGGTCTGCGTGCCGATGATCTCGCAGGGACAGACGATCGGGGTGCTGTGGGCGGGGTGCAACGCCGAAATCAGCGACGATGAAGAGCGCATCCTGACCGCCACGGCCGACATCGCGGCCAACGCGCTGCGCCGGGCAGCCCTCCACGAACAAACCCAGCGCCGGCTGCAGCACATCACCGCGCTGCGCGCGATCGATATGGCGATCACCTCCAGCCTGGATTTGCGCGTCACGCTGAATTTTTTCCTCGACCAGGTGACCATCCGGCTCGGAATCCACGCCGCTTCGGTCCTGCTTCTGGATCCGCGGACCCAGATCCTTCAGTTCACCGCCGGGAGGGGTTTCCACACCCAGGCTCTGCACCACACCACGCTGCGCTTGGGCGAAGGGGTGGCCGGGCGGGCGGCGCTCGAACGGCGGATGATCAACATCCCGGATCTGACGAAATCCTCCGAGGCTTTCCGCCGGGCGCCGCTCCTGACGGAGGAGGGGTTCGTCTCGTATTTCGCCGCGCCGCTGGTGGCCAAAGGCCAGGTCAAGGGAGTCCTTGAAATTTTCAACCGCGCGCCGCTCGAACCCGATAACGAATGGCTGGAGTTCCTGGATACGCTCGCGGTTCAGGCCGCCATCGCGATCGACAACGCGGGCTTGTTCGAAGGGCTGCAACGCTCCAACCTGGAACTTGCCATGGCATATGACGCCACCATCGAAGGCTGGTCCCGCGCGCTGGATATGCGCGACCGGGAAACCGAGGGCCATACCATCCGGGTGACGGATATGACCCTGCGGCTGGCGCGGACGATGGGCGTGACCGAGGAGGAGCTGGTGCACATGCGGCGCGGCGCGCTGCTGCACGACATCGGCAAAATGGGCATCCCCGACAACATCCTGCTCAAGCCGGGCCCGCTGACGGACGAGGAGTGGATCGTGATGCGCCGCCATCCTGAGTACGCGCACGGATTGCTGTCACTGGTCAATTACCTGCGCCCGGCGCTGCTGATACCGTATTGTCATCATGAGAAATGGGACGGGACGGGCTACCCGCGCGGACTGCGCGAAGAGGCGATTCCGCTTTCGGCGCGGCTGTTTGCCGTCGTGGACGTCTGGGACGCGCTCCGCTCCGAGCGGCCGTACCGGCAGGCCTGGCCGGCCGACAAGGTCCGCGGTTATTTAATAGAACAATCGGGGAAGCATTTCGATCCCCAGGCGCTGTCAATGTTCATAAAATTGCTGGATCAGGAGGAAGCCGCCGGAGCGTCGGCGGAGAAACGAAATTAAATCGTTATCCCGAGTATTTTGTGAATGACCCCGATGATCCGTTCCTTCTCCACGGGCTTGACGACGTAATCCTTCGCGCCCGCCCGGATGGCCTGCAGCACCAGCGTTTCCTGCCCCAAAGAAGAAAGCATGACCACCTTGGCGTCCGGTTTTGCTGCGAGGATTTCTTTTAACGCGGTCAGGCCGTCTTTTTCCGGCATGGCGATGTCCATCAATACGATATCCGGCTTTTCGGTCTGAAACAGCTCCACGGCCTTCCCGCCGTTGTCGGCTTCCACGACGGAAAAGCCCTCGACGGACAGGAGCCGGGCCGTACGGACCCGAAGGAATTCGGCGTCATCCGCGATGAGGATTTTGGGCATCCGATCCCTCCCTGTGCCTGGAGCCACATTCGCCCCGTTTGCACTCATGACTTCCGGACAGTCCACCGGATAGGACGTGATTCTATCGCATCCCGGGGAAATCCGCTCCCCTTTTTTTTCGCGATGATGCAAGCCGGACCGGCGTGTCCAGCCGGGCGATGTTATCGCAAACGTCCGCAGGAATCCGCCGATCCGGCGGAAACGAACCGGCCTTCGTATTTATTGGGTTTTTATTTCCCGGGAATCCGCTTTTTGGCATACTTGCCACATCACCACAAGGGCTTGTCCGGGAGAGCGGACGGGGAACGGGTAGATCGGATGAATGGGGTGAAGAAAATCCACCGGACCGCAGATGCTGCAACGCCGCATCAATTGATCGGAATGGCGTATGAACTCGCCATCCTGGCTTGCACCCGGGAAGAGGCGGTGCGCTCGCAGAAAGCCATCGGCCTGCTGCGGAATGTGATGCGTTCGGTCGGCCCGGCGGATTCCTCGGACCTGATGGGTTGTTACGATTGGTGTTTGGACCGGATCGGGAACGGCGATTTCGCCATGGCGGCGCAAACCCTGACGGTGCTGCGGCAAGCCTGGGTGGATTCGGAACGGACGCTCTGTTCGTGAAGCCGCCCGCGGATTAATCCGACAGGGGCGGGGGTTGCGGATTCTCCGGGCCTTCCGACAACAAATCCCGCAACCCGTCCAAGCCGGGCGGCTCCGGCCGGGAAGCCAGATTTTCGGCCAGGCGGTTTTGTTGCCGGATCGCCTCCAGAAGCTCGCTGCGCAGGATGGTCACTTCCCGGGGAGCGTCAATTCCCAGCTTTACCTTCTCCCCCTCCACACCCAGCACCGTTATCGTGATATTGCCGCCGATTACCACACTCTCCTCTGTGCGTCGTGTCAGGACCAGCACAATACACCTCCCTGTCTCCCGTAATTCCCTCGATTTTCCATTATATATCAATGCGCCAAATGGAAATCGCCCCGCTCGTGGAAGCCGGGGCGAGGGGATGAGCTTATGTCGGTCGGGAGTAACGGGGAGGAACGGCGCAGCGCGCGAAGGCCGGCTTCAGAAGGGCTTTTCCCCCATCAGGTGATTCACCAGCAGCGATGTTTCGCCGGTATGGAAGTCGCCCTGGATCCGCGGCCCGTGCGAGAGGAAGGCGACCGGCAGCTGGCTTTGATGCAGGAAGTTGAACAATTCACCGAGGGCCCGGGTTTCGTCCAGCCGGGTGATGACGACTCCCCCGATCCCCAGATGGGAGTACGCGGCGTACATGTCGCGCAGGTCGGATTCCTTTGCGGTGGCCGGTACCACCCAGAGGATGTGCCGGTCCGGGATTTCCGCGAGGAGTCTGTCGAGCTCTCCGAGTTCCTCCTTGCGGTACGGGTTGCATCCGGGCGTGTCCACCAGCGAAATTTCGGATCCGGATTCCCGGCGCAGAAGCGACAGCAATTCCTCGGGCCGGTAGGTGAGATGCAGCGGAATGCCGAGCGGGGCGGTGAACGCCTGGGCTTTGGCGATGGCGCCCGCCCGCGTGGTGTCCGAGGAAATCCAGTGCACCTGTTTTCCGAGGGCCTTCATCGCATGGGAGGCGATTTTCGCGCAGGCGCTGGTTTTCCCGCAGCCGCTCGGGCCGATCAGGAAGATGACTTTCCAGCGGATCAGGCAGGTGCCCCCGTCGGTCCGCAATCCCCGCAGCAATTCCTGCCGGACGAGTTCCCGGCTCAAGCCTTCGTCTCCGAGAATCCGGTTGTTCGATCCGTCGCGGATGGTCTGCAGAACTTGCGAAAGCCAAGCGGGGTCCACGCCCTGTAATTTCAACTGCTCGTGCACACGGGCGAGGACGGGGGGAAGGCGGGGGTCGACGGTTGCCGCAATCGCAGCCGGTCCGAGCCCGGCATGCGCATCCGATACGCCGGAACCGCCGCCGGATTTCACGGCCCGGGCGGGGATGCCGTCCGTTTCCAACGGGGTTGTGTGTGTTTCCTGTCCATCGCCGGCAGCGGCAGGCTCATCCGGATTGGAATACAACGCATCCACCGCGGACGGCATGGCCACCACCTCGATCCCGGAGCGGCGCCACAATTGCCACGACGGCCCGGCGGGGATCGGATGGACGGAGACGATCAGGGCCCGGTTTCCGAGCGCCTTTTCGACGGCGGCCAGCGCCGCCGGCATTGTCTTCGCGCGGAAGGCGCGGGGCATCATGCGTTTTCCCCGGGCGGCGGATTTATCGTTCACATGCATCCCTTGTACAGACATGCTCCATCCTGGTGGCGGGAATCCGGCGGCAGAATCATGCGAGTCTTGGATCCGCCGGATGTGGCATCCAATCTGAAAAAGAATAATGTCAGCATATCCGCCCATCAGCCCGGATACCGTAAAAGGCCGGTGAACAGCCGATGAATTCCCGATAAATTGGGTGAAAAAAAATATCCGGCGCGCGAATCGAACGCCTTCTCCCCAAACTCCGCTGGTCCGCCGCGCGGATATTGGTTTTACGTTTTTTTTATGGCAGGCCCGGATTAATCCGGTGCTCATCCTTGCCCCCGTTTGCATTGCCGGATTTCCTTCGAAAGGAGAAAGCGAGCCGCTTATCGGGATACCGGGACTCTCTGCTAACGGGACTTAATGAGGTTTTTATGGCCGGTTTATTTTTACAAACTTACTATTACCATATTCATCACCCCTCACGGTCGGCCAATCCCAGCGGTTTCTTCCAGGGGTTTTCCCGCGGTGATGGATTGATTCGGTCTGAACGGGATGCTTGCCTTCTTGGGAAACCCCGGACGGCGGACACGCCGGGCGGGAAGCGTTTTCCATGCCGGGGAATTGAAAAGCACGGGAGAAACATTTTATGAGATCCGGAATGCCGAAGGAAATTCGCAGGGATGGAGATCGAGCGGCGGAATGACCGACGTCACCAGCCGTCCGGTTTCACATTTTGTCTCCGCGGACCATGGAGAAGGCCGTTCCGGCGAATCCGCCGATTCCCTCCCCCCGCCGTCGAAGGTCCGCGTGCTGTTGGTGGACGACGATATAAATTATTCCGCGCTTGTCAAAGACGTCCTGGGATTTGCGGAAAATTATGCGATGGACCGGGCGGCCAACCTGCGCGAAATGTGGTTTCTCCTGGAGCGCAATGCGTACGATGCGCTGCTTCTGGATTACAGTTTCCCGGACGGCACGGGGCTGGATGCGCTGAATAAAATGGTGGAACAGAAGCGCCAGATCCCCATCATCATAGTCACCGGGCGCGGCGACGAGCGCGTCGCCGCCCAGGCGATCCAGCAGGGGGCGATCGACTATCTGGTTAAAAGCCCGGAGACCGTATTCGAGCTTCCGGTGTTGATCAACAAGGCGGTCCGCAATTATGCCTACCAGGTCGAGCGGATCCGATCGCTGGAAAAAATTCGGTATCAGGCCCTGCTTCTGGATAACGTCCGGGACGCCGTGGTGGTTTGGGATTCCGAGGGGAAAATCACGTATTGGAATCCCGCCGCCGAGCGGTTGT
>CAZYSF010000602.1:0-1642 GCA_964649635.1 uncultured Anaerolineales bacterium
TATCGGTGGAAAAATACGGATTGCCCGTCCCGCCGCCGAAGATCACCACCCGTCCTTTTTCCAGATGGCGGATTGCCCGCCGGCGGATGTACGGCTCGGCGACGGCCCGCATCTCGATCGCCGATTGCACCCGCACGACGACATGCGTGCGCTCCAGCGCGTCCATCAGCGCCAGTGAGTTGATCACGGTCGCGATCATCCCCATGTAGTCCGCGGTCGCGCGCTCCATGCCGTGCTCGAGGCCTTCCCGGCCGCGCCACAGATTGCCGGCGCCGATTACCACCGCGACCTGGATGCCCATTTCGCGCACTGATTGGATCCGCTGGGCCAGGGTTTCCCCGGCGGCCGGATCGATCCCGTCACCGCCGGGCCCGGCCAGGGATTCTCCGCCCAGCTTCAGGAGGATCCGCTTGTATTTGATGTTCTTGTCGGGGACGGGAAGCGGGGCGGTTCTCCCGGATGTGTGAACTCCGGCGATCTCGGCCGGCAAATGCATCAGTTCCAGCTCCACCGCGGAGCGGTCTTCCAGGCGCGTGTGTTTGCAACGGCCGCACACCAGGGTCACCTGATCGCTGGACGCCAGCGAGGAAACGGAATCTCCCGCCGCCAGGCGCATCCGGCTGCCGCATTTATCACACGTCAATTTGGTCATTCACCGCTCTCCTTCCCGTGAGGCGCCCGCTTGGCGGGTATCGGGGATTTGCCCCCGCTTCCGGATTATAGCCCATCCGGATCGCGGCGATTTTCCGGGTAAAAAAAAAGGCCAACCGGTTAGGCTGGCCTGCGGGGGATCACTCCGCTTCGTTTCCCAGTTCCCAGCGCGCAAAGCGCCGGATGACGACATTCTCGCGTGTGGAAGCGATGATCTGCTTGAACATATCTCCGACGGTGACCGTTTCGTCGCGTATGTACGGCTGTTGCAGCAGGCAGACATCCTGGTAGTACTTGGCCAGCCGGCCTTCCACGATTTTTTCGATCACGGCATCGGGCTTGCCCTCCGCCTTGGCCTTCCCGGCGGCGACGATTTTTTCCTCTTCCAGCACCTTTTCGGGAATGTTGGGGATATCCAGGTACTTCGGCGAGTTGGCCGCGATCTGCAGGGCAAGCTCGTGCGCAAAATGCCGGAATTCCTCGGTGCGGGCGACGAAGTCGGTCTCGCAATTGATCTCCACCATCACGCCCACCCGGCCGTTGCCGTGGCTGTAGAGTTCGACCACGCCGTCCTTGGTGACCCGGTCGGCCCGCTTGGCCGCGGCCGCCAGGCCTTTCTCACGCAGAATGGCGACGGCTTTTTCCATATCGCCGCCGGTCTGCTCAAGCGTCTTGCGGCAATCCAGGATTCCGGCTCCGGTCGTTTCCCGGAGTTGTTTGATGAGGGCAGCCGAGATTTCCATGGATTATTTCCCCTCCGCCGGGGCGACGCCGGGTTCCGCATCCGCAGAGGCCTTTACCTTCGCCAGCGTGCCTTCACTCAGGAGTTCCGCTTCGGGCACATCCTTAACGGCCGCTTCGGCTTCGGCTTCCGCTTCCGCTTCATCATCCTTGCGCAGCGCGCGTCCTTCCAGAACGGCGTCCGCGATTTTGCCGGTGAGCAGCTTGATCGCGCGGATCGCATCGTCGTTGGAGGGGATGACATAATCCA
>CAZYSF010000603.1:0-3341 GCA_964649635.1 uncultured Anaerolineales bacterium
GGACTCGTACAGCGATGACAGCTTCTGTGCATTAGCCGTAACACTCAGTCCACGCTGCTGGAAAATGCCAATTGCCGCAAGGGACCCGGTACGGGTTATGACGTAGAGGCCGTCTTGACCAAGGGCGATCGGGTATTGGCCACGGGGCGCACTCAGGAGCCGACCTGGTGGCAGGTTGATACAGATAAATCCAAGAAACTGTGCTGGGTATCCGCCAGTCTGCTGGAGATCCCCTTCGATCCGGCGCTCGTTCCGGTCGCCACCTTCCCGCCGCTCCCGGGCGCGCCGGGCCCGCTGCTGCTCGCCAAATCAACCTGCTCCGCCAATTTGAACGATTTTCCGGTGGAGCTGAGCTGGTCCGATCCCGGCGGTGAAACCGGCTACCGGCTGTTCCGCAATGGCGAGCTGATCGCCACGCTGGGCGTCGACGTCACGTCCTATACGGATAATGCGCCCAAAGGCGCGGTGCTGAACTACGAGGTCGAAGCGTTCAACGCAGTGGGCAGGTCTCCGCGCGCGATGCTGAGCGTGCCGGCCTGTTCGTAGATTCCACGAAGAACACGGAGGAAGTTCTGAAGGACACGAAGTGTTTCTTTTTCTTCGTGTCCTTCAGGTTTATCCTTGTATCCCTTTTGTGGAACGTTAGGCCGTGATCATGGGATTGGGAAAGCCCGTCCTCATCCGCCGCCGCCATTAACCGAGACAGAAAACGAATTGGTGCTCATTCCCACGCCGCCGTCCCAGATCTCGAAGCCGGCTTCCACGGCAATCAGGTACCAGGAGGGTTTAATGTACCCGCGGGAAACGGCATCATCGATGAACGCCTTAATATCAGGGGTGAGGGATGTGGCGGCGACGGTTTTCCGATAGGCGACGTACTTCGTAGCGCTATCCTGCGCGAACCAGACGTCGTAGAGAGCGCCGCTGATGCCGACATTCCGGGCGACCACCGAGCCGCCCGGCCGCACCCCGCCCTGGCTGTTGAGCCAGATCATCATTTCCGCGCCGTCCGGCGCGCCGCTTGTCGTGGGAGTGGTGTTGAACCAGATGTCGTAGGAGACGTTCCAAACGCCCTTCGCCGTGGTTGTGCTCCAACTGCTGGCGGCGCTGCGGATGGCGCTTACCCGGATTGGCATGGCGCTGCCGTTGGTGCAGTAGCCCCAGTGACAACCCATGTAGATGAATGGATAGGTTGCCGGCGCCCCTCTCGTGGATTTGTTGGTCTGCGTAATCACCGTGTAGGCGCCGGTTTCGGTATTTACCTTCAGGCATTGCCTGCCGCCCGGCGAAGGGTTCCACATACCGCTTTGAACAACGTATTGCTTGTTGTGGATATCCACACTGCCGAATTGTTCGCAATTGGTCACACTGACGGGCCGGTTCGTTGGTGATGTCGTGGGCTTGCGGGTCGGCTTTGGCGTTTTCGTGGGCATGCGGGTCGGCGTGGATGTAATCGTTGGCGCCAATGACTGCCCAAATCTGCAGCTTATCAATGCCAAACTCATGACTAAAGTGAGGATGGCGAAAGCCTGTTTCTTTTTAACCATGTATCATCCTGCGGCTATCTCGGGCGCACCCGGCGGCTATTAAGGTTGCCGCAAAATTTGTTCAGGGCAATTCGGCAAGTCCGTGGAGCCTGCGCGAATTTTAAACGGGGGCCTGCCCCCGCGCCTTTTGCCTGTGCGTCGTTTTGCTGCGTTCCGGCCTCATTTTATCCTGCCGACCGCTGCGCTCGCCACTGGCGTATCGCCTCTGCGTGCTTCGTGTAATGGCTGTACGTATCAAGCCGCAAGCGGCGGCGGAAGCGCGTTTCCCGGATGAATTGATCTTCCGGTACGCTTTGGAGGAAGCCGATGAGTCGGCGATGGGTATCGTCCCGCTGCCGCAACACCTCGGAGAGCGGCAAATTCCGCTTCCGCTCTGCGGTCTGGGCGTTGAAGGCATCGATGCCGCCGTACGCGACGGAATACCGCGGCGGTTTACCGCCCGCGAGGATGAGCGGCAGATGCGTCAGCGACTCATCTTCCCACGAGGTAAGGTGCGCGATGATATCTTTAATCGACCAAGCGCCTGTAACACCAGGCTCCAGCATCTCCGAGTCTGACAGACCTGCGCAGGATGCATGCAGCGCGTTCCAGGCTTCGTCCAGGCGTTTCAGAAGTTGCGATCTATCCACATTCTTCTCCCGCTGGTATGGAAATATAGGTGAAAAAGGGGTATCCAGCCGCGCGAGGATCAGCGCACTTCTTCCTACTCACAACGTATTGCGCTTCAGCGGTTTGACCGGCGCGCAGGATCAGGTTCATTATACTTTTATGCCGCCGAAGCACATTCCACTAAACCGCTCCCATGGCTTGTAAGCTTGACCATCCACCCGGCCTAATTTCATCGCGGAACCCGGCCGCCGCATGCCATAGGCCGCGGGGTGCGGATACAATCAACAGGAATTGCTCAAGTCCCCACTTCGTGTTGTTCAGAACTTACTTCGTGTCCTTCAGAATTTACTTCGTGCCCTTCGTGGAGCCTTTACCAGGCGGCCGAAAGGAATGGCGCCGCCCCCGCCAGGTCGAGCAGCAGCCGCGTTGCCGCGGCCGCGCCGAATACGGCGCAGATTTCGAACCCGCAGGCGCGAACCCAAAAAGAGAGGCTGCGCCCGGATCGGAACAGGAATACGTCGGCGGCGCCGAGAAGGGGAAGAATTGCGATCACCAGGAGGAACCTGCTCCATATCCCGGAGAGCGGGAGCAGGATCCCGATGCCAATTCCAACAAGGACCAGGAAGACCGTCCAACCCGCTTTCCGGGCCGGTGAGAGGTCTGATTTAAGAAACAGACGCAGGCCGGCAATCCAAAGGACTGCAGCCGCGGCAACGATCACCACAGGGACGACCCATTGGATCGCCCTGGCATCCCATGCGGAGAATGCAACCGATGAAATCCTTATCATCCGGTCACGGCGCTTACGACCCCGCCTCGATGAAGATGGGGGTTGAATCGAGTGTCACCGACAGGATTCCATTCGTGGAAACGAGCGTCTGGATTTCCGGGCTCTCCATTCCGATTTGCGCCGGCGTGCGGGTGACGAGCGCCCGAGCGGCGTCGAAGGGAATCTCGACGGTGATGGATGGCGGCGTTTCGCCCGGGAAATACAATTCACCGTCGTCGTACCACAGCACCCAAAGCGATCCGGACGGCAGGCTGAACATCGCCTCGTGTCTGCAGTGCGGAAGGTGCTCGTCCGGCTGCACGATGCGCCTGGAGACCGACATCCTGCCGCATCAGCTCAACCGAATGGCGGCGCTGGGTATGGAAGACGAGCTTCTGGCCAGCAAGGCGATCTGG
>CAZYSF010000604.1:0-2734 GCA_964649635.1 uncultured Anaerolineales bacterium
CCGCCGCGGCGACGATCGCCAAGCCCGGCGACTCGTGCCCCTTGAGCCAGCCGCCCTGTCTGATCCGGATGATAAGCGACCAGACCAGCCCGGCGACGAGATACGCGATGACGAACTCGATCCCGGGCCAGAGGATCAGGCAGGTGATCAGCGCCATCGCGTCAGCGCCGCCGATGTACTTGCGCTCCCATGAGACCCAGAAGACGATGACGCCGATGATCCCCATCCCGGCGATGAACTCGCCGGTCAGGAGCAGCCACCCCACGATGAGTATTCCCGCCGCAAGGATGATGCCCTCGAGCAGCTTCTGCTGCAGGTGCCGCCGCTCGGAAACGAGCACCACCACGGCCGCCGCCGCGACGATCATGCCGTGCTGGCCGCTGAGCAGCCGGTAGACCGCCGCGACGAGCATCGGGATCCCGGTCCAGGCCATGTGCGGCACCTTGCGCTCGCGGATGTCGAACACGGCGATCGTGATCAGCCAGATGAGCGCGGCAATGGAGATGAGCCAGTCGGGTAGGAGCATGGTTGTCCTTCCTCACCCCCCGATCCCCCTTTTGTAGGGGCGCAGCGACGCTGCGCCCCTACAAAAGGGGGATCGGGGATGAGGTCACCTCGGCAGCACGTACAGCCAGAGTTCCTTCATCTTAAGTTCCTGGCCGGTCAGCTTCTTCCACACCTGGGCCGCCTCCAGGTCGAAGGCGATCCCGCAGTTGAGCGTGGAGAGCTGGTAGGTTTCAACCTTGCCCGAGAGCGGCAGAAGCGGGTGCAGGTTGCTCCCGAATTTGCTCAGCCGCGAGCGCGACCACGGCCAGCGGCCCGCCACCGGGATGCGCCGGATGGCTTCCGGCGTGGTGGCCGAAAGCAGGTAGCGCCGCCCCTCGCCATCCTCGCCCACAACCACTTTCGGGTCGCCGTAGGCGGATTCGATCGGGAAGCGCGCGATCGCGGGCTCGGCGCCCATCGCCCGCGCGGCGCAGGTGTTGAGCCAGGCGGCCGCATCCGGGACGTTGATCTGCGGCGCGAGTTTGACCCGCTTGACCTCCAGGTCCTCCTCCGCCCAGTTTTCAATCTGCTTGCGGATCTCGGCCAGCTCCTTGCGCTGGCGCTCGAGCCCGACGGTGATCAGCGCCGCCAGCAGCGCGACAAGTATCACCGTCGCGACGAACATCACCTCAATCACATATACAGCCGATGTGTCGATCATTCTTCTCCCTCCTGTGGGAAATTGATTTTATTTTGATCGCGGTAGCGGGCAACCGTCTGGCGGATGCCGCGCAGCTCGCTCCAGCGCCGGTCGCGCGCGATGGCGATGCCGCTCCCGGCCAGCCACACCCCGAGCGCGCCGAGCGGCAAAACAAGCGACCAGAACGGCAGCGCCTTGGGCAGTTCGGTTTTTTCCTCTGGGACGATCAGCTCGGCCGTGTCTTCGATCACGGGAGGAACAGCCGTCGGCGCGATGACCGCCGCCGGTTTTTCCGGCTCCGGCCGGACCCAGAAGCCGCCGGAGGTGCTGTGGTTCCCCACCTTATCCCAGACGTCGACGGTGACGGTGAACACGCCGAACGGCGCCTTGCGGCCGTCGCCTGTCAGGCCGTCCCAGTCCACTTCGGTCTGGCCGGCGGCAAAGCCGATCTCGCGCGGCTGGATCCCGTTGCCGGAGATCGTCACCAACCCATGGTCCACCCCGGACCCCGCGTCGAACGTGTTCACGGTCGTCGACCGGCCCATGATGTTGATCGGGTCCCCCATACTGATGTCGGGAGGCGTGTTGTCGATGTTTACCACCACCCGGGCGGTATGCTCCTGGTTGCAGGCTTTATCCAACGCCCGGGCCAGAACGGGAAGCGGACCGTCGGGAATTTTCAAGTCCACGGAATTAAGGGTGGTCGACCAGGACGAGGATTTGCCGACCGCGATCCAGGTTTTCCCCTCATCGAGGGAAATTTCCACCAGCGCAATACCCGAAGTCCAATCGATACTCCGGCCTTCGAGCAATACATCCGCGCCCACCCAGGAATCACTTTCGGTTATGAAGCTGGTCAGCGGCGGGGAGGTATCCACCTGGAGCGTGTCCGAAATGCGGGTGGTGTTCCCGGCGATGTCGGTGATCACCCCGGCCAGCGCGTGGATTCCTTCCTCCACCAGGCGGCCGAAATCCCAATCCTGGCCGTCGACCGTGAAGGAAGAGGACGGGGCGCCGCCATCCGGGTCGCTGGCCACCAGGCTGACCCGCACCGGCGAGTTGAACCAGTCGCCGCCGCAGTAGGAGCCCAAATATTGGAAGGCGCCGATCGGGGCGATGCTGTCGATATAAACCGCGATGGAGTAGGTGGAGCTGTTGCCGGCGTTATCGGTGGCCGTGCAATCCAGGATGGTCTCGCCCGGGAGGGTGGCGGTCATCGTGCCGTAGGTGAGCGCGGCAACGCCGCTGGTGGCGTCGGTGGCCGAGCAGGTGAGGGTGACCGGGCCGCTGAGGTAAAGACCGCCTCCCCCCATCACCCCGCCGCTGAGCGTTCCGGTCGTCACCGGGGACGTGCTATCCACTTGAACCACCCAACTGACCGTCGTCCAGTTGCCGGCATAATCTCTCACGCGGCCGTCGACATTGTAGCTCCCGTCGGCGGAAAGGACGGTGGACGCCGACCACGAACCGCCGTTGATGCTGACTTCGGCCGAACCGGGAACAATGCCGCTGGTGGCGTCGGAGGCGCTGAGAGAAACAGCAACCGCG
>CAZYSF010000605.1:0-2636 GCA_964649635.1 uncultured Anaerolineales bacterium
CGGGCTGCACGCCCGCGACAACCGTCGGCTTCTCGAATCCCTCATCCGGCTGCGGGATCTGGGAAACACGGTGATCGTCGTGGAGCACGACCGCGAGACGATCGAAGCCGCGGATCACGTCGTTGACTTCGGGCCGGGCGCGGGGATCCTGGGCGACCGGATCGTGGCGGCCGGAAAACCCAAAGACCTCGCCCGCAATCCGGAATCGATCACGGGGAAGTATCTCAGCGGCGAATGGATCGTCGCGGCCGGAACCCGCCAATCCGAGCATGCCAGCGGCCGGCGCTCCCCCAACGGGCACTGGCTTTCGGTCCGGGGGGCGCGCCATAACAACCTGAAAAACATCGACGTCCGTTTCCCGGTCGGCCTTTTTACCTGCGTCACCGGCGTGTCCGGGTCCGGGAAGTCTTCGCTCATCGCCGAAACGCTGTATCCCGCGCTGGCGGCCCGGCTGCACGGGACGCTGGATAAACCGGGCGCCTTTCGGAAGATTGAGGGACTGGATTATTTCGACAAGGTCATCGACATCACCCAGGATCCGATCGGCCGCACGCCGCGTTCGAATCCCGCCACGTACATCGGCGTTTATTCCGAAATCCGGGATGTGTTTGCCGAAATTCCGGAATCCAAAGCCCGCGGTTACGGCGCCGGAAGGTTTTCCTTTAATGTGCGCGGGGGACGCTGCGAAGCCTGCCAGGGCCACGGCAAGAAACGCGTGGAGATGCATTTCCTACCGGATGTTTGGATCACCTGCGACGTCTGCAAGGGCACGCGCTTCAACCGTGAAACACTGCAGGTTAAGTTCAAAGGGCGGTCGATCTCGGATGTTTTGGACTTGGACGTCGTCGAGGCGCTTGAAATGTTCGGCGCCTTTCCCGGAATCTCCAGGTTGTTCGGCACCTTGAAGGCCGTCGGATTGGAATACATCAAATTGGGGCAATCGGCGACCACCCTATCCGGCGGCGAAGCCCAACGCGTCAAGCTGGCGAAGGAATTAAGCAAACTTTCCACCGGCCGGACGCTTTATATCCTCGACGAGCCGACCACCGGGCTGCATTTTGCGGATATACAGAAACTCCTCGACGTTTTGCACCATCTGACCGATGCGGGCAACACGGTGATCGTCATTGAACATAACCTGGACGTCATTAAAACCGCCGACTGGATTATCGATCTGGGTCCCGAGGGCGGGCTCGGCGGTGGAGAGATTGTGGCCAGTGGGACTCCGGAGGAAATCTGCGGAATTAACGATTCCTTTACGGGGTCATCGTTGCGTCCGGTGCTTTTGAAATGAAGGGTAATCGTATTTGACATCCTGGCGGAATTCTTCTATACTTCCCAATACCTTCAAAAACGGAGGAAAACCGCCATGAGCGGAGAGGATCGACAATTGAGGTAAATCCAATATGGCACGGGGCCCTCAGCCCGCGTGCCTTTTTTTTTCCAAGGAGGCGCCTATGGACTACGGAATGATCGGCAAAATCGAGAAGGCCAAGCGTTACGCCGAGGAACCGGACCGGTTCCACTTTGAACAATTCGCCATTACATTTCGCGGCGATAATAACAACCATCAGGTAACATTCGAGCAGGGAAAATGGCAGTGTGATTGCGAGTTTTTCCATCTGCGCGGCATATGCTGCCACACGATGGCGCTCGAACGCATTCTGGATAAAATGCTGCCGGTATCTTCGGCCGCCTAGCATCCACCGCCGCACAACTTCCGGTTTCACCGCCGTTCCGCCGGCCGCGTTTCCGGCCGCCTTCGGGTAATGGCCCGTCTCCGAACATATCCTCCCGTACGCCCTCCTGCTTTAATATGCTAGAATTTCTTCCCAGGCCTATTGATGATTGCCCTCATCGTCATTTTCATATTATCCATCGGCGCCCTGGCCACTTTTTTCCTCCCCCCACAGCGGCGTAACCTGCATATCGCCGTCGCTCTGGTTCCAGCCGCGGCTTTGGGCGCGCTGCTCCTGGGGCTGCCGATCCCTGATTCCTTTTCCATCTCCTGGTCGCCGGCCGACCTTTTCCCGGACCCCCTCACTTTCCGGGCTTCCGCTTCTTCGGTTTCCTTTTCCGTCTATTTCTGCTGCCTGTTGCTTTTAATCGAGTGGACCCGCCCACTCCGCCACAATCCCGGCCGCGCGTCGCGCCTTGTCATTTACCTTATGACCATGGCGGGGATTGCCGCCTGTTTTGCCTCCACTCCCCTGGCGGTGATCATCGCCTGGTCGCTGATCGATTTATTGTCTTTTCTGGCGATGCTCATTCTGAAGAAACCCGTGGAAATCGGCATGGCGGGGATTTCATCCTCGCACTCGCATTTCATGGGAGTCCTCGCCATCAATCTGCTCGGCAACATCCTGGTGGCGTTTTCGTTGTTCGTGGGATCCCCCGGGGCGGGATCCGAATGGGGCATCCTATGGGAAGCCGCTGAGTTTGGCCTCGCTCCTGTCCTCTTCCTTTCGGGAATTCTCCTCCGCATACTGCTGGCACCGATCCAGTTTACTTTTTCCCGGCTCGAAACCACTTCGACCGGCACGGAAATGCTTTTACGGATCGTTTCTCCCGCCGTGTGTCTCTGCCTCCTGGCGAATATCTGGCCGACTCCGCCGGGAATTGCCGATGCGGGCTTG
>CAZYSF010000606.1:0-2384 GCA_964649635.1 uncultured Anaerolineales bacterium
CCGTCTCCCAGCGGCCAGTTGATCGGGACCGGCTGCATGCCCAGCACGGTTTCGATCTCGTCCAGCAGCTCCAGCGGCGGGCGCGCCGGGCGGTCCATCTTATTGATGAAGGTGAAGATGGGAATGCCCCGTTTGCGGCAGACGTCGAACAACTTGCGGGTCTGCGGCTCGATGCCTTTGGCGCCGTCCAGCACCATCACGGCGCTGTCCACCGCGGTCAGGGTCCGGTAGGTATCCTCGGAAAAATCCTGGTGGCCGGGCGTATCCAGCAGGTTGAGGACCCTTCCCCGGTAGGGAAACTGCAAAACGGTGGATGTGACGGAGATGCCGCGTTCGCGTTCGATCTCCATCCAATCGGAGGTCGTGCCGCGCTGGTTGCGGCGCGCGCGCACGCTGCCCGCCAGTTCGATTGCATTGCCGTACAGCAGCAGCTTCTCGGTCAGGGTCGTCTTCCCCGCGTCCGGGTGCGAGATGATCGCGAAGGTCCGCCGGCCGGCGGGACTGTCCACGGTTGGCGTTTCGGGAGAGGGTCGCATCAAATGTCCTTTGCAGCGGTTGTTTCGGCCGCCGCCGGAGTGCAATCCGGCGCAGGCAACGGATCTTCCCCCGGCGGGAACGGCGGATGCCTTCCCCGATGGGGAAAACTTTTTTGAGTATCTGCCCGGCTGAATTTCGGCGGCGGCTTACGAAACCGAAGAGGAATGAACCAATGGATCCCCCGAACCATCGTGCATGGCAGAGCCTATGGATAAGAAACTCAAACCGCTCTCATGAGGCCGGATTTTACCAGCGAAGCAGTAAAAAGATCAAGGTTTCTCCGGACATTCCTTCCTCCAACTTCCCATAAATCGTTTGCCTATGGCATTGGGTGAATAAAACGGAGCCTTTATCACCCTGAGTCCGTGGTGATTGGGCGAAAGCTTAGCATTGGGAACCATTTTTATTATCCCGGATGCGTGAAGCAGCCGGCACAGCCCGGATGACCAAAGCAGCCGGCACATGTTATTGGTTGGAATTTTATCCCGGCGGAAAGACTATCCCATGACCAGCTCGATGCCTTCGTCGAGGCCCAGGTTGCGGCCGTATTTCTTTTCGGTAAAGTTGTTCCAGTGATCATGCACACCCAGGGAGGGGAGTTGGTAGTCCGTTTTGGAAGGCGGGTCGTCCGCCAGCGCCGCTTCGTGCAGATAATTCTGGTAGGTGCTGTCTTTGGGCAGGATGTCCGGATGCGTGACCGCGGCCGGCTCGTTGACCAGGATGTCGGCGCCAACCGAATCGATCGCCACCGGATCCTGTGAAAGCAGCAGGCTCGCAGACCAGTGATTATTAAACGGCGCCGACTGGAAGAGGCTTTTGTTCGACAGCTCGGCGTTCTGATTTTCCACCCCGTACAGGGCATCGACCATGAATAGCAGCGTCTTCCCGCCCAGGTGCGGATGGCCGATCAGATCCACGAGAGGGTTGTAGCTGCCCATCGGGGCCTGCGGCCAGCTCCATTCCGGGGGTCCTTGGACGTTGTACGCGGCGACAAAGCCATGCAGTTTGGCGCCTTGGGGAGGGTTTATGGTCGGCTCCCCATTCCAATCGTCCATCAAGGTGCCGAAATGGTTCTTGGCCGTCAGCGTGACGCCGGCCAGGCTGTGCCCTTTGATCAGGGCGACGTTGATCAGGTAGTCGGCCTGGGTGACCACAGTGGGCAGGTAGGCCGGGTTTCCCTGTGTATCGACGGACCACTGGACCGGCTGGCTCAAATCGCGGCGGCAGATTTCGCGTCCGTCGCCGCCGATGAAGTCGGCGAATCGCACCCCGGCCAACGCCGGAGTCCGGCAGGCGTTCACCAGCGGGTCGGGCACGGCGCGGCTGGCATCGTACACGGTGATATCGCCGGGTTGGACGCCTGTCCGGACAAGCTGATCGAGCAAAGCGAACGCCACCGCCGGGGAGACAAAGCTGTCGTTCCGCGTCCCGCCATGGGTCTTCGTGCCGTTGAGATTGGCCTTGATGGCGATTTTTTCGCCGGGCCGGTAACCGCCGGGTTTCCCGCGTTGGGTTTTGAAATACGTGAACAGGGCATCCCAGGCGGCCTTGTCGCTGGACTGTCCCGTTAGTTGGTGCAGCGAGTGCGAAATCATCTCGTTCACCAGGCTCTGGTTGGTAAACGGCTGTTCCCACCAGAATCCGCTTCGGCCATCCCACTGGGCCGCTTGCGGATTATGCGCCCAGACCACCCTGCCCGGAAAAATCCCCCGCCCGATGCCGAGAACATTTCCGGGCGAGGACGTCGCGGTGAAGATGGGTTCGGCCGTCGGGGTTAATGTTCCGAGCAGGGGTTCGCCGGCCGCCCAGCCGGCCTGGCCGCCGGGTTTTGGCCGCAAGCGGAAAGC
>CAZYSF010000607.1:0-3708 GCA_964649635.1 uncultured Anaerolineales bacterium
TTCCGCCCATTCCGGCAGCTTCTCCAGAAACCGCGCGCGGACGGCCTGCATCCGCCCCACCGCATCGCCCGGCATATCGGCCGCGTCCACCATCGCGCCCATCCGGTTGAGAATCATTTTTTCCGTTTCCATCAGATGGCCCAGCAGACCGTCCAGCGTCTTCCAGTTGGGGTCGTTTTCCGGCCGCGAAAGCGAATCCGGGAGCAGCCCGCTGGAAAGCCTCAGAAAATCCTCCCGGCTCCATTCCAAAAGCCGTCCGGCAATATCCAGATCCCACGGGCGCAGCGGCCGGGCATCGTCCTCGAAGAACGCATGCACCGTGAGCGCCGGATCCTTGGCCCAGGGGTATGCTTCCCCCCGCTCCGCGATCAGCACCTGGACGGATTCCTCGAACGGGGCCGGGTTGCCGTCCTTCTTCCCGAGCCATCCGAAGTACTGTCGGACTCTGTTCCCCGCCTGCGCGACCGCTTCCTCTTCCGTCCGGCCGGAACTGTAGCAGCCGATCAGATCG
Organism: uncultured Anaerolineales bacterium; assembly: GCA_964649635.1. GTDB lineage: Bacteria > Chloroflexota > Anaerolineae > Anaerolineales > RBG-16-64-43 > JAFGKK01. The sequence continues at coordinate 512 of CAZYSF010000607.1, forward strand.
AAAACGGAGACCACCCAGTGGCCCGGCTCGAGGGTCTCGATCCCGGAACGCAGTTGGGTTGCGGAAGAGGATGGGTTGGGTCGTTGCATGCGCTGATTTTCGATCGGCCGGTCCTGGAATTTCATCGGGATTATAAGGCGAAAACGAAATCCGGTTTGGCGGGATGGCAATTCCTAACCGGAAGGTTGATTGTCAAATTGTATCGCAATAACCATTTTTCGCAGTTTTACATCTGCTAATGGTTGAAGAAATTAACTTTTCACAAAAATATTCTTAAACCGTTTGGAATTCAATAATAGTAACTTCTCAGGCCGATCGGTTTCGTACGAAAGACCTTCGAGAAAGAGTCTCTTCTCACTCCCTCATCCGGCCTTCGGCCACCTTCTCCCAGCTTACGCTGGGAGAAGGATGGGAAGAGGGCTGGAGGCTGAGCATTTACCATTAATATTAAGGATTTCTTTGCGCCCTTTGCGCCTTTGCGGTGAGATTTTCCGGCAGCCGCCCGTACAGTTCGGTAAGGTCGCGCAGCCTGCCCGCCAGATCCGCGCGCAAATCTTCCGCGGCAAAGCGCCACCCCCAATTTCCCCCCGGGCGCCCCGGGTAATTCATGCGCCCCTCGTTGCCCAGCCCCAGAACGTCCTGCAGCGGGCAGACCGCGGTCTCCGCGACGGACGACCAGGCCATGCGGATGAAATCCCAGGCCGCGTCGCCGCCGTGGCGATACCCGTCGACAATCCCGCGCTCCTCCCCGGAAAGGGAGAGGTACCAGCCGAGGGTTGTGTCGTTGTCGTGCGTTCCGGTGTACACCACCGTGTGCGGCTCGAAGTTGAAGGGGAGGAAGGGGTTGTCTTTTTCGCCGTCGAAGGCGAACTGCAGAATGCGCATCCCCGGCAGGCCGAGCTGTTCGCGCAGGGCCGACACATCCGCGGTGATCACCCCCAGGTCCTCGGCAATGAACGGCAGCCCGCCGATCGCCTCGCGCAAACACGCAAATAAATCCTCCCCCGGACCGGGCATCCATTGCCCGTTCTCGGCGGTGGCGTTGCCGGCCGGGACCGCCCAATACTTGAGGTATCCGCGGAAGTGGTCGAGGCGGACCAGGTCGCTCGCGCGCAGCGCCGCGCGCATCCGCCGGATCCACCAGGAATACCGCTCCGCCCGCAGCGCATCCCAGTTAAAGATCGGGTTTCCCCATAACTGGCCGGTCGGGGAAAAATAATCCGGAGGCACGCCGGCCGCCACGGTCGGCCGGCCTTTTCCGTCCAACTGGAAAAACTGTTTCGCGGACCACACCTCGCAGCTGTCTTGCGCGCAATAGATGGGCAGGTCCCCGAGGATTGCGATCCCCTTGCCGGCCGCATAGGCCCGCAGCGCATCCCATTGACGGCGGAACAGGAACTGTTCGAAGGCGATCTCGCCGGTCTCCGCGGCAAGCGATAGCCTTGCCCGCGCGATCGCCTCCGGACGGAGGAGCGCCAGATCTTCCTCCCACTCCCACCATGGATGGTTTTGATGCGCCCGTTTCAGCGCCAGGAACAATGAAAAATCTTCCAGCCAGATGCGTTCCTCGCCGCTGAAACGGCGGAATTCCTCCTCCAACCGGGGAAGTCCGCCCGCGGTCAGCCGCTCGAACGCTTTTTGGAAGCAACGCGCCTTGAAGGAAGCCGCGCCGCCGAAATCCGCGGCGCGTCGCGGGAAGAGCGGATGCTCCTCCAGCTCCGCCGCGGTCAGCAAGCCCTCCACGGCCATCGCTTCCGGGCTGACCAAGGACGCATTCCCGGCGAAATCGGAATAGCATTGATACGGGGAATCCCCGTACCCGGTCGGGTTCAGCGGCAATGTCTGCCAGATCGTCTGGCCGGCGTCCGCCAGAAAATCAACCCAGGCGCGCGCCTGCGGCCCGAGATCGCCGATCCCGAATGGACCGGGAAGGGAAGTCGGGTGAAGCAGGATTCCAGCGCGGCGGGGAGTTTTCATAAAGGATTATCCAGGAAGAACAAAAGCATTACCCGCAGAGACGCAGAGAACGCAGAGGAAATTTAAATTATTCTTGGCGTCCTCTGCGCCTCTGCGGTGAAATTTCGAATTATCGATCCAGTACATGCCGGTAGACCGCGAGGTACTCCTCCACCGACCGGGCCCATCCGAAGTCCATTTCCATGCCGCGAATCCGGGCCGCAGTCAGGCGGTCCTTCTGGTGGAACAACTCCTCCGCCCGCCCGAGCGCCATCGCGGCGGAAGTGGACGACGCTTCCGCGAAGACCAGGCCGGTTCCCGCGCCATCCGAAATATCCCGGACCGTGTCCTTCAAGCCGCCCACCGCGCGGACAACCGGCAGGCTGCCGTACCGCATCGCGATCATCTGGCTGATCCCGCACGGCTCGTAGCGCGAGGGGATGAAGAAATAATCCGAACCGCCGTAAATCAGGGACGCCAGATCGTCGTGGTACCCGGTCTCGACCGCCGCCCGGCCCCGGTGGCGCGCGGCGAAGGCCGCGCACTGCTGCTCCAGCCAGGGTTCGCCCGCGCCGAGGATCACCGCCTGGTTGCCGCGTTCGCACCAGCATTCCAGCGCCGCCAGGGCGAAGTCGATCCCTTTCTGTTCAGTCAAGCGGCCGACGATTCCGATCATGGGGATATCCGGCTGCACTCCGAGGTGCATCCGCCGTTGTAACTCCGCCTTGTTGTCCGCGCGCACCGTGATGGAACTCCGGTCGAACGGGTGCGGCAGGTGCGGATCCGCCGACGGATCCCACACGGCGGGGTCGATCCCGTTGAGGATCCCCGTCAGGCGGTCCGTCTGAGTCCGCAGGTAATCCTCCAATCCGGCGCCGAACTCCGGGGTGAGGATCTCCTCCGCGTACGAAGGGCTGACGGTGATATTCATATCCGCCGCCGCTATTCCCAGCGGCAGCAGCGTGGAGAATGCCCAATACGGAAGCGCGCCGAACCGGTCACCCGCCGCCGGATCGGAATCCGCTTTGGCGGCGGGATGTTCGGGAACGCCCAGGCCGAATTGAGCCAGCGCCCATCCGGCGTTGTGGCCGAAATACGGAAGGTTGTGGATCGAGAGGATGGAGCGCGTATCTTTAAAGAAGCGGTCCGGACGTCCGCGCCCGGCCAGCCACAGGTTGGCCGCTGCTGTGTGCCAGTCGTTGGTATGGACAAGGTCGGGTTTCCACCCGAGGGTGCGGGCG
>CAZYSF010000608.1:0-2786 GCA_964649635.1 uncultured Anaerolineales bacterium
TTGGTGGGCGCGTACCGCGCGCTTCAGGAAGCCGGCGCGCGGCCGGGAGACACCGTCCGCATTGGAAAGCATGAGTTGGAATGGAAGGATTAGGAATACTCGGGGGCACGTTCGACCCGCCGCATAACGCCCACCTCGCGCTGGCCGGGCGGTCTCTGAGCCAATTGGCGCTCTCACGCGTGCTGTGGGTGCTGACGCCGGACCCGCCCCACAAGGCCGACAACATCACCCCTTACCCGCTGCGCCGCGAGATGCTGCTGGCCGCGATCGCGGGCATCCCCGCCTTCGAACTCAGCGAGGTGGAAGCGGAGCGGCGCGGCCCGCACTACATGGTGGATACCCTCCGCATTCTGCGCCGGCGCAATCCGGACACGGAGATCACGCTGCTCCTGGGCGGGGATTCCCTGCGTGACATTCTCCGCTGGCACCACCCCAGGGAGCTGATCCGCATGTGCACCCTGGCGGTGCTGCGCCGGCCCGGGACCCGGGTCGGGATGGCGCGTCTGGAGAAATTCGTCCCCGGAATATCGAAGCGGACCGTGTTCATCGAGGCCCCGCCGATGCAAATCTCTTCCACGAATATCCGCAGCCTGGTGCGCGAGGGAAAATCCATCGCCGGCCAGGTGCCGCCCGCGGTCGGGGAGATCATCCGGCGAAACGGCTTGTATCGAGAGAATACCAAGCCGGTCGAGTAGCGGCGAAGCCGCGTATCGAAACCATGAGTTTGTGAGAAATTAGTCTGATCGTCATGCCGGCGCGTACTTAGCCGGCATCCATTCATATAGGTAACATTCGTACTGGATCCCGGCTAAGAACACGCCGGGATGACCCTTAGGCTGAGTCCGTTATCATCTTCTTCGCCGTTTCCCGCGCCAGCCGCACCGCATAATTCATACCGCGGTCCCACGGGTACACCTGACTCATGCTGGCGAAATACAATCCCGGCAGCGGCGTGCGCACGTCCGGGAGATTGCGCGAATGGCGCACTTCCGGAATGGGCTGGGCGTACTCGGTTCTGAACAACCAGGATTTCTTCACCCATGAGGCTTGGAAATCCGGGTTGAAGCGCGGGAGGACGGCCAGGAACCGCTTTTCCAGCTCTTCTTTTGAAAGGTTGAAATATTCATGGCCGAGCGGGAGATAATCCCCGCAATACACGATGTGATCACCGCCGAAATGTTCCGCCGGAACGAAATTCGTGTGCTCCACCATCGCCAGGAAGGGGAAACCGGCATCCTTGGGGAGATTGTGCCAATACACTCCTTGCATGGAGACCTGGCGGGTAAGCGAGAAAACCATGACCACCGCGCCCATATGGCGCAAGGCGCGCAGTTGGGCGAGATATTCCGCCGGCAGGCCGGGCGCCATACCGGCAAACTGACGGGGGGAGGCGGTTACAAGCACCAGATCAGACGCTTCCTGTCCGTCCGCCCGCTGCAGGTCAAAACCGCCCTCCGGGCGGGCGGTGATCTTTTGAACGCCGGTCCCATACCGGATCCGCACGCCCATGCATTCGAGCTGCGCGGCCAGCTGGTCGAGAAAGACCTGCATCCCGCCCTCGAAGGTGGTCAGTTGCGGAGTCCGGCTGTGCATCCGCGCCCAGAACCACGACATGGGTATTCTGCGGTAATTCTCCTCGCCGAACTTGCCAAGCATGAGGGGCTTCCACATTTTCTCGTAGATCCGCCGGCCGAACCAGCGGCGCATCCATTCCTCCGCCGAATACGCCTCCATCCATTTCCAGAACGGATTCAGTTTCAGGAAGGAGCCGGCGATCAGCAGGTTCCAGAAACGCAGCGGAAGCGGCAGACCCGGAAACGCGAGCCAGGAGGGGATGCTGTCGAGGGCATAGAATTTCCCCTCGTGATAAACGGCCGTCACCGGCCGGCGGACGACGATCTTTTCCCCGAGGCCGAATTCCCGGATGAGCCCCAGGATATCCCGGTCGGAGGTGAACCAATGCCGGTAGAATTTCTCGACGCTCCAATCCCAGCCCGGTTCGCGGAATCCGCCGCCGAGCCCGCCGGGCGCCGTGCCTGTCTCGTAGATCGTCACCGCGTGTCCGGCCCGCGCCAGGTCGCACGCCGCCGCCAGCCCGCCCGCTCCCGCCCCGATCACTGCGACTTTCATCGTCACTCCTTTGAATCCACGAAGAGCACGAAGAACACGAAGATTTCTTTGGTCAGACTATCAATCTTTTCCATTCCAACTTCCGAATACTACCGAAGTTTATAAGCAAACCTATTCGGAGATTAGTAATCTTTAAGTAATTAATAAGCTGCGCGTCTTCCCTTCCGGATATGCCATCCAACGCCTTTATTTCCAGAAGAATTTTATCTCTGCAAACAAAATCCGCAATATATTCTTTTCGTAATCGCACCCCTTTATAGATTACCACAAGCGTCTTATTGGATGTGAAGGGAATTTCTTTCCGCCGTAATTCGTATTCCAATGCTTCCTGGTAAACCGCTTCAAGAAATCCCGAACCAAGAACCCGATGTACTTCAATCGCGCACCCTATGATTTCAAAGACCTCATCGCGATAGAGTAATTCCCCCATTTTCCCCCTTTCTTTTTTTTAGTGCTCTTCGTGCTCTTCGTGGATTCTAGAGTACTCCGGCCTGCTTGCCGTCCTCGAGGTAATGGCAGCCGACGCTTGTCCGGTTGAGCTTGGCGGCGGTGGCCACCACCAGGGCGGCGCGAATCCCGTGACGCAGCCCGATCAGCTCGTCGGTGAGGTGAGTCGTCCGGTAGAAAACCTCGATCTCCTCGTTGAGATGGTACAG
>CAZYSF010000609.1:0-6859 GCA_964649635.1 uncultured Anaerolineales bacterium
TAAGCAGCGGGATCCAGATCGACACCGGGTACATCCAGCGCGAGGTGTTGACGCTGTTCCAGACGGCCGCCATCATGCCATCCCGGTAGAGGACCGTCCCGTGCATCGAGAACATGAAGAACAGGATGATCCAGAACATAAAGCCGCCTCCCAGGAAAAAAAACAACTGGGAAAGGATGGCGCCGATCCCCGGTGACGCCACGGTGACCAGCGAAAGGAGGAACAGGATCGGGATTATGAACACCACGATCAATAGGAAAAAGGACGCACACAGCAGGAACATCACCAGGGCGGTCCGCGCCCAACGTCCCAGCGCATCCCGCAAGGACCATGATTCATTCCGGGCTGCGCCCCCGGCCAAGACCAAGTATAAAGAGCCGATCCAAAGCGAGAGCAGGATCAATCCTGCCGCCAGAAGAATGACCTCAAGCCAATTGGCGACAGGCAGGACAACCGGGTTGCCAAACGGGGTCTGGTCCGGGATGGCTCCAGACATCAAACTCGGCGGCACCAGGGGGATGAATGCCAGCAGGGAAAAGAGGTTGAAATGTTCCGCGGCCTGCTTGAGGGCGTCGATCATCGTGGCATTCGCCGGATTGGACAGCGCGGCGGAGGTTATGGAATGGATGATCGGATTTACCAGCGTGTAGATGGAAAGGTGCGGCCCAAACCACAGAAAAGCGTCCAAAAGGACCGGGATAATGATCACACCCGGATGCGCATTGACGTATTCGATCCCTTTCCAGACCGAAGAAAAGAATCCGATGGGCGCTTTCGGCCCGTCGATCATGATTTTATCCATGGAAAAATTATACCAGATGAGGTCCGGATTTTAATAACCCATATAATTTTTCAAAATTTAACTTTAAGGATTTGACACCTCTGAAAATGTCACCCTGAGCTGCCCGCCCCCCGAACGATGAGCATTGGTGGTGTTCCAAATGCGAGGAATTCGCGAGTGGGGGCAGCGAACGGTCTGGAAACGCAGAAGCAGATGCTTCGCTTCCCCCGCTTCCCCCACTCGCGAAGTCTTCGCACCGGAGGATCACCGGCGCTCATCGCTCGGAGGGTACCGCGAGGGCAGGCGCTCAGCATGACACCTTTTTCAAGGATTTCGATTTATTTGCCCCTTGAATGGCAATGCTATAAGCGAATCGACGAAATCCGTCCTGGTGCTCGCGCACGGGGCGAAACCGGCGTATCTTGCCGTTTCATAACGTTGCGAATACAATCTCTTTCGTGGGCAACGCGGCCGTTGTGGCGTGCATCACCGACTTCGGATCGAGCGATTATTACGCCGGAGCGCTTCGCGGCGTGCTGTCCTCGCTGCTGCCGGGCATGCCGGTCGTCGATATAACCCACGGGATACCGGCCGGCGATATCCGCCGCGCGGCGATGGTGCTGTGGGAAGCACAGCCATCCTTCCCGGAAGGGACCGTTTTCCTGGCCGTGGTCGATCCCGGCGTGGGCAGTGCGCGCCGCCCGGCCGCATTCCGTTTTCCCGGTTGCTGCGTAGTTTGCCCGGACAACGGAACGGCAACCTTCCTGATCGAACGGTACCCGCAGTTCGACGCGGCAGAGATCGATCCGCAGCGGGTGGCGGCGGGGCCGGTCAGCAACACCTTCCACGGAAGAGACCTCTTTGCACCGGCGGCCGCCAGACTGTTCCGCGAAAGGGATTTGTTGCGGCTGGGTCCCGCGCTCGTCGATCCGGTAAGGCTGCCCCTTCCCCGGTTGGCCGGGGAACCCGGCACGGGTCTGGACGGCGAGGTTTTGTATATCGATCATTTCGGAAACGCGGTCACCAGCATCGGGGCGATCTCCTTCGACGGAGAAATCTTTGAACCCTGGCTGCGCACCGGTGCAAAACCGGGGACGCTCCCGGCCCGGGCCGGCGTTTTACTTGCCGACGGCACCGCCATCCCGTTCCGGCGGACTTATACGGATGCGAAAGATGACGCGGAGCTGATTGCGCTCATCGGCGGCAGCGGATTGCTGGAAATTGCTTCCGGAAATGCGCCGGCCGGCGCCACCGCCGCCCTGCTACCCGGCGCGCCGGTGCGTTTGAAAGCTTTCTTATGAGGTGTGCATGGAACAGTTGATCATCAACGGACAAAAACCGCTGCACGGCGAGGTCACGCCATCAGGCAATAAAAACGCCGCGCTGCCGATGCTGGCGGGGTGCCTGCTGACGGCCGAACCGGTCGTGCTCCGAAACGTCCCGGACATCCGCGATGTGCAGTGCATGATCGAACTTTTGCGGCAGCTGGGGGTCTCCTTCGAGGCGGCGGGGCCCCATGCATGGCGGATACAGGCCGCCCGGGTGAGTCCGAAGGACCTCGATACGGATATCTGCCGAAAAATCCGCGCTTCGATTCTGCTCGCCGGCCCGATGCTGGCGCGCGAAGGGAAGATCCGCCTGCCCACGCCGGGCGGCGACGTTATCGGCCGCCGGCGGGTGGATACGCACATCCTGGCGCTGCAAGCGCTCGGCGCCAAAGTCACCTACCAGCGGATGTTCGACATACACGCGGACCGGCTGACGGGAGCGGATATTCTTCTGGACGAGGCCTCCGTCACCGCGACAGAAAATACGATCATGGCGGCCGTGCTCGCCAAGGGGAAAACCGTCCTGCGCAACGCCGCCTCCGAACCGCATGTCCAGGACCTGTGCCAGTTCCTCAACGCCCTGGGGGCGCGGATCCGGCATATCGGGTCCAACGTGTTGAAGATCGAGGGCGTCGAGCGGCTGCACGGCGGTGACTACACGCTTGGCGCGGATTACCTCGAGGTGGCCAGCTTCATCGGCGCGGCGGCGGTAACCGGCGGGGAGATCCGGATCCGGAACGCGCAGCCGGAGCACCTGGGCATGACCCGGCTCGTATTCCATCGCCTGGGAGTGGATTGGGAGGTCGACGGGGCCGATATTCTCGTTCCCGCCTCCCAGCGCATGACCATCGAACAGGATCTGGGAGGGGCAATCCCGGAAATCAAGACCAACGTCTGGCCGGCGTTCCCGACCGACATGACCAGCATCGCGATCACCGTCGCCACGCAGGCTCAGGGAACGGTTCTTTTCCACGACTGGATGTTCCCAAGCCGCATGTACTTCACCGACAAACTCGTCAGCATGGGCGCGCGGATCATCCTGTGCGATCCGCACCGGGCGATCGTCCAGGGAAAAAACGAACTGGTGGGTGAAAATCTGGAGAGCCCGGACATCCGGGCCGGCATGTCGCTGATCCTGGCCGCCCTGACGGCCAAGGGCGCTTCGAAGATCCGCAATATATCCCAGATCGACCGCGGGTACGAACGGATCGATGAGAAGCTGAAGGCGCTCGGCGCGGATATTCAACGCGTGGCGGTTTAGGGTTCTTCCCGAAAAGGGCGCGATACGTGGACCACGACACGGCGGAAATGGAACACAATCGAAAAACCGGCAGCCGGATCATCCCCTTCCTCCTGGTGATCGCGGTTTGTCTCGTTGCCGGGATCGCCCTGGGATCGTGGACCGGCGGAAAAACCGCTTCCCCGGCCGAGCCCAAGCAAGCCCCTTTGATCCTCGTCTACCTCGGATACGATTCGTTCCAAACTCCGGCGGTTTTATCTTCGGTTTGGATTCTTACGCTGGATGGAAAAGGCGGCGCGGAATTCCGGGGGATCTCCCCGGCGCTGGTGATCACCACGGCGGTCGGACAGCCCGCGGTCCTGCGTGATTTTCTCGCCGATCCGTTCGGCGCCTCCGCCCGGATGCCGCAAATCCCCTACGTCCCGCAGCCCGCAATCGTGGTGGCCATCGACCGGCAGGGTTTTTCAACGGTTGTTAATCGAACCGGCGGCGTTCCAATCGACGGCAATTACCTGCGCGGAGAGGACCTGTTTGCGTTTTTATCCCAGGGCGGGCCGGATCCGATTGCCGGGCTCCGCCAGGAGCTGCGGGTCGTAAAATCCATGTTCGCGGCGGGTCCCTGCCCGAGCGAATCGACGCTGGCGGGATTGGATCCGGAGCACCTGCTTTCCACGCTCGCGCCGGATGCGCTTGTCGCCGAATGCCGGAAGCGAGGCCCGTACCTCCAGGGCTCGGTGATCTTCCGGATCATGGATGACGCGATCCCGTGGCAGCTGCCGGACGGGTCGATTGGATTATTACCGGCCGAGTAATTTCTCTTCCACGAAGGACACGAAGGAATAAATTTGAAATCTCAGGAGGAGAATGTCGTGCTGAGCGCCTGTCCTCGCGAAGCGGGGGAAGCGAAGCCTCTGCTCTTGCGTTTCCAGACCTTTTCCTCAGGGTGACATCTTTTTAGAGCTATCCACATACAGGTTTTTTATTATTACTTTTTTTCTAGCAGGCTGATGAAAAACGATCAGAGTGTCATTGCGAGGAGCGAAGCGAACCCGGCCTACCCCACCGGGGCAGGCGAAGCAATCTGCTGATTATCTCTAGGAAAGGGAGATTGCTTCGCTCCCTTCGGTCGCTCGCACTGACGGCATACGCTTTTTCAGCAGCCTGCTAGAGAATTCCCCCCTCTGTCATCTTCCGCAAATTTCCCAACGCCTCCTCCACTTCCTTGGCCGTCACCGGACGGTGAAGGTCTTTATGCGCGAGTTTTCCCGTCGCGGCCTTTTCGAGGGCCAGTTCGCGGATCGACCGGTCCTGCGCGTTCGCTTCCTTGACGAGTTCGGCCGCCGCAAGGTATCCGATCAGGGGGTTTAGCGCCGTGGCAATCGCGGCGTTGCGCGCCAGCCATGCCTCGGCTTTGGCCGGATTGGCTTGGAGAGTTCCGATGCCGCGTTTAGTGAAGGCGTTGACCGCTCCGATCGTCACCTGCATCATTTCAAAGATATCGTTGGCGATCATCGGCATCATCACGTTCAATTCCAGCTGGCCGGCCTGGGACGCAAGCGCAACCGCCGTGTCCAGCCCGATGACATGAAACATCGCCATATCCAGCATCTCCGCCATGACCGGATTGACCTTGCCGGGCATGATCGACGACCCCGGCTGAACCGGCGCAAAACGGATTTCGTCGAATCCGGTGGCGGGGCCGGACGACAGCAGCCGCAGGTCGTTGGCGATCCGGATCAAGGTCAGGGCGAGCGTCCGCAGCGAGCCCGAGAAATGCGCGATATCGGCCGTCGACTGCATGGATTCGAAACGGTTGCCGGATTCTTTCAGCTTCCATCCGGTGAGTTGCGCCAGACGCTCCACCATCCGCCGGGAGTATTCGGGGTGGGCGTTCAATCCGGTGCCGGTCGCCGTCCCGCCGATCCCCAGCCGGAGGAGCGCCTGCCCCGCCGCATCCAGCCGTTCCCGGTCATGCCGGACGGCATCCGCATATGCGCCGAATTCCTGGCCCAGGCGGACCGGGACCGCGTCCTGAAGATGGGTTCGTCCGGATTTAACCACGCCGTCCCAATCGGCCGCCTTCCCGGCAAGCGCCCGGCCAAGCCCGTCCAACGCCGACAGGAGTTCATCCAGCCGCCACAGGATGCCGAGCCGGATTGCGCAGGGGATAACATCGTTTGTGGATTGCGCCATGTTGACTTCGTCGTTCGGGCCGACGCGGTATTCCCCGAGCGCCCCGCCCAGCAACTGGGTGGCCCGGTTGGCGATGACCTCGTTGGCGTTCATGTTATGGCTGGTGCCGGCGCCGGCCTGGATCGGATCCACCACGAATTCGGCGTCCCAAATCCCCTCCGCCGCTTCCTCCGCCGCTCGCGCGATAGCCGCCGCCTTGGCCGCATCCAGCAAGCCCAGCGATCCGTTTACCTCGGCCGCCGCGCGTTTGATCACCGCCACCGACCAGATGAAGGCCCGGTACGGACGTTTTCCGGTTATGGAAAAGTTTTCCACGGCGCGCTGGGTTTGGGCTCCATAGAAGGCATCCCTGGGAACCCGCACCTCACCCAGCGAATCCTTTTCAGTGCGGAAATCTTCCATTATTGCCTCCCGGCGCGGTGATGGGGAAAACGGTGAGCAATCCAAGAGCCCCATTAAAAATCATTGCGAGGAACGAAGGGAGCGAAGCAATCTCCTGCTTACATCGAAAAAAGGAGATTGCTCCGTCGCTTTGCTCCTCGCAATGACCAAGTTCCTATCGTGTTCGTCTTCGATGGGTGATTACTTTGCCGAATACCCCGGGCCTTCTTTGAAGAATTTGGCGTTGACCGGGATGTCGGGCTTCAGATCCACCTTCTCGCCGGCCTTAAGGACGATGGTATGGTCGAGATGGACGGGTTTCTTGTCATGGTCGGTGCCGTCATAAACGGCGGCGCCTTCCGGGCGCGACAATCGCTGGCCTTCTTTGCCCACGTGGGCAGCGGGCACTTCGCTTTCCGGGAAGATCGCCTCGAACGGGCATTCCGCCACGCAGGCCCCGCAATCAATGCAGGCGTCCGGATCGATGTAATACCAGGGCCATTCGGATTCCGGTTTCCCTGGGACGATGCAATCCACCGGGCAGACATCTTTGCATCCCCCGTCGCGCAGACACAGGCTGGTGATTACATGGGTCATGGAATTTCTCCTCCGGGGAAGAAATGGATTAGTCGGGGCCGGTTAGTGGATTCCACTTCGCGCCGGCCGCTCACCGAATTTACATCCGCTTCAAAGCGGCGGTTAATCGGGAGGCCGCTTCCTGCCAATTCACAACATTCCACCAGGCGGCGATGTAATCCGCCCGGCGGTTCTGATACTTGAGGTAATAAGCGTGCTCCCACACGTCGACCGTCAGGATGGGCACCGCCCCCCATTGGGTCAAGTCCTGATGCTTTTCGGCGGTGAGGATTTCCAGCTTCTTGCCGAGCGGGGAAAGGGTCAGCACAGCCCAGCCGGAACCTTCCACGGCGGCCGCTG
>CAZYSF010000610.1:0-5053 GCA_964649635.1 uncultured Anaerolineales bacterium
GAAGCCCGGTCCTCCGAGAACCTGGGCGCCGTGGCAAATCTCGAGAACGACGCCAAAACGGCCGGCGGAGCGGAGTTGAGCAACCTTTGCCTCGGCATCCTCCAGAGAAAAATCACCATCGCATATTTCGACCTGGGGGAAAGTGCGATTCTGCCGCTGTACCGGTCCACAATCGCTCCCTTGAACAACCTTACTCCGCCCGATGCCCGCCAGGTGGAAATCTGGGGTGGGTACGCCCCGCAGGTGGATGCCCTGCTGGAAAAACTCATCCAGGAATTTAAATATCCGCTCGACCTGCCCTCCTGCGGCTTCCCGGGCGCTTAACCGGGGTCCGGGCGGCCGGTTTTTTCTGCCTGCGCCCCTCTCCATTGGGCGTCTATTACCATCCCAAGGTTTTCGCCACCCTAAGGGTGGGGGGTACCTTTCACCACCCTTAGGGTGGGCGGCACCCTTAGGGTGGCCGCCGCCCATAAAAATGCTCCAACCTAGCTTCCGATCTCCTTTGAGTTTCCACCCAATCCCGTTATGATTAACCCGGGAGAACGGACTATGGCAGATCCCGGATTGGTCATCAACGATCAGGATTATTTCGAGATGCCCGGCTTGAACGTGCTGGTGTATCAGAACACCTTCCCGGAAGGCCATCAGAGCGGGGTGGAGATCATCCAGCACGGGGAGCGGGTGGCGACAAACGGCGAGTTGCGCCTCAGCCCCGCCCCCGGCCAGTGGCAGCCGATCCCGGAAAGCGGCAGCGGGTTCCGGCATGAAGGCGTGAGCCCGCAGACGGTAGTCCTCGAAAAACGGAGCGTGGACCGGGAGTCCGGCGAGATCAGCATGCCGTGCCGCTACCCGGATAAATCCCGCGACCGGATCGGATTCAATCCGATCATCTACCCGGATCTGCGGATCCACTACACCGTCCGGGTGCGGGCGGAAGGCCGGTCGTTCACCATCACCGTCGATCTCGAGAAGCCGATTCCCCAAGCGTGGGTCGGCCGGGTGGGATACAGCCTAGAGCTATACCCTGGCGACCTTTACGGCAGGACCTATTACATGGACGATCGGCCGGGGATCTTCCCGCGCCAGGCCAACGGACCCACCTGGAAAAATCCGGAAGGGGAGGCGGAGGCCGTGCCGTTGGCGGAAGGGCGGACGCTGGTCGTCGCCCCGGAAAGCGATCTCCAGCGCCTGACGATCGAATCCCGCGGCGCTCCGCTGCAGCTCCTGGACGGCAGCCTGAAGCACAACAACGGATGGTTCATCGTTCATATGCCGATCCCGGCCGGCGCGACGAAAAACGCCGTGCAGTGGAAGATCACGCCGCATGTGCTGCCCGATTGGAAGTACGCCCCGGTGATCCACCTTTCCCAGGTCGGGTATCATCCCCGCCAGAAAAAGATGGCGTTCATCGAGCTGGACAAGTCGGAGACCGAACTGCGGCCGGCACGGCTGCTCAAGATCAACCCGGGCGGAGATTCCCATGTCGTCATGGAAAAACAGCCCGCCCTGTGGGGGCGGTACCTGCGATACCACTATGCCCAGTTCGATTTTTCCGAAATCGCCGAACCGGGCGTATACCGGCTGACGTACGGCGACACCGCCTCCAATCCGTTCCCGATCCATCGCGAAGTCTACAAGCGGCACGTCTGGCAGCCGACCCTGGAATATTTCCTGCCGATGCAGATGTGCCACATGCGGGTCAATCAGAAGTACCGCGTCTGGCACGGCGCCTGCCATATGGACGACGCCCTGATGGCGCCTCCCGGGATCCGCCATTTCGACGGCTACGACAACACCGCCGAGCGCGCCGCCCCGTCCGCCTTCCGGGCGCTCGAGCACATCCCGGGGATGGATTCGGGCGGCTGGCACGACGCCGGCGACGACGACATCCGCACCGATACCCAGATCAACACCATCATGGCGCTGGCGCACATCTTTGAGGAGTTCGGCGTCACTTACGATGAGACCCTGATCGATCCGGCCGGGCACCACGTGGAAATCCATCAGCCGGACGGCAAGCCGGACATCCTGCAGCAGATTGAGCACGGCGTGCGCTGGATCCTCAATTTCCACAAGCAGCTTGGAAGCCTCGGCGTCGGCGTGATCGTGCCGACTTTGCGCCAGTATGTGCACCTCGGGGATCCCTCAACCCAGACCGACAACCGCCCCGCGGATCCGGGCCTGAAGGATGCGCGCGCCGCCGGCATCGGCGGGCTCTGGTACAAAAAGGTCGCCAACCGCTGGTCGCGGATCTTCGATCCCGAGGAGAACCTGGGCGAAATCGAGGAGATCGTGCCGGATCTGGACGACCGGCTGGTCTTCACGCAATCCAACCCGGGAAGGCAGGTGTTCACCGCCGCCGGGTTGGCGCTTGCCGCGAGAGTCCTGCGCGGGTATGACGACGCGCTGGCGGAAGAATGCCTGCGCACCGCGGAATCGCTGTACGCGGCGAACCGGAAATTCCCGGACGAGAAGACGGCGCCGGTTTTCGCCTACGGCCGAAGCGATAACCTGGCAAGTTTGAAAATTCATGCCTTGACGGAATTGATCCTCACCACGGGGAAGGACGAGTATAAAAAGGAATTGTGCGGCATGGCGGAGGGGGTCCGCAAGCATTTCGGCAGTTCGGGCTGGGCGCTCGGCAGGGTGCTGCCCTCCCTGGAGTGCCCGGAATTTCTCGCCGCTGTAAACGACGCCGCGTCGGCGTACCGGTCGCAACTCGAGGACCGGATGCGGGAGAGCCCGTTCGGCTGCCCGCTGGCCCACACCGAGATCGTCGGGATCAAGCAGTATTTCCTGCACAAGAGCTGGCCGGAAATTTTCTCGATTGAACCGCTGTTTGCGGTCCTGAATTTCCTGCTGGGGTGCCGCCCCGGCCGGACGACCAACAGCCTGGTTTCAGGGGTGGGCGCGAATTCGCCGGTGGTTGCATACGGATTCAACCGCGCCGATTGGAGTTACATTCCCGGCGGAACCTTCTGGAACGCGGTGAATCTGGTCCGGCCCGATCTGCCGGAGGATAAAGGCTGGCCGTACCTCTGGCAGGAGCGCGAATACATCACCGACGCCGCCTGCATGTACATGTTCATGGTGATCGCCGCGGACCGTTTGTTGGAAGCCGGAATGCCGGATCGTTGAGGAAGAGGCTCCCTGCGGGGAGATCCATTATCCGAGGCGGCGGGGAGCCGCCCGGGAAGAGAAACGCGTCGAATAGGAATGAAAAGCCCGCCGGATGGCGGGCTTTTTTGCTGATATTGGTTTTGCGCGCGGGCGGATCTACGTGGAAGATGCGCAGCGGAAACCCAGGTTGTAGTTCCAATACCAATCCACGGAACGGTATCGCAGGGAAGCCCTCATCCACCAGTAACCGTTGGTCCAGGACGCGCCGCGCCACGACCGCTCTCCTGTGGCTGTAAGGTCTTCGCGGCCGTCGGTGGCGCTGTATGGGTAGTCCTTGATCAATGAGGAAGTCCATTCCCAAACGTTGCCGGCCATATCCATCACCCCATACGGGCTGGCGCCGTCCGGGAAGCTGCCCACCGGCGCGGTGTTGCCGAATCCGTCGTCGTATTTGCCGTTGGCCTGGGGCAGGGGGCAGTTGATATCGCACAGGTTCGCCACCGTCGAGCTCACCGGATCGTTGCCCCAGGTGTATTTGCGCCCGTCGGTGCCGCGGGCGGCCTTCTCCCACTCCGCCTCGGTCGGCAGCCTGCGGCCGGCCCAGCCGCAATAATCTTTGGCATAGAACCAACTCACCCAAATGACGGGATAATCCTTATATTCCGCGGTGCCATAGTAAAACGGCCGATAAGCAGACCCGTATCCGGATGTGAATAAATGAGGAGCCTGACAAGCTCCGGCCTCCACGCACATGGCATACTGGCCGGTGCTCACTTCATATTTGTCAATCCAATATTTGTCCAGATATACGGTATGCACGGGAACTTCCGGGTAGGCGCGTCCGCCTGCCAGGGTCTTCTTGGCATCCATGTCATCCGCGCCCATGATGAATTCGCCGGCCGGGACGTACACCTGAACCATGCCGTCGCTGGGAATGGTACGGGCTGAACCGGGAGCGAGCGTTGCGGTTTCAGACGGCGTCGGCGAATGGGACGGCTCGGGGGTTGGGGAGGATTCCGGGTTGGCCCGCGTCCGGGACGGGGTCGCCGATAAAATGGGTCCGGTGGGAGAAGACTTGCCCGCCGCCGTTGGGGAACAGGCCACGAACAACGTGCAAAGAATAAATGGAAGGATCGAAGCGCCCGACGGCATGCGGGTTCCTGCCCGATCATTATTGCGAATCATGTTTTTTTTCCTATTTTGTATGCGGGCTGGGAACAATCCGCAGTCCGAGATTTTGGTCTTTGCACGATCCGGTGCGCAGGATGCACACGGAATTATCTCCGGTTTCACCTGCCGCTCGAAGTCGAGCGATGGTCCGGGCTCAAACGGGTGTCATCCCATAAAGAGAGCCGGTGGATACGCTTTTTTATCAAATCCAGAGGCAATATGCAAGCCCGGTTGCACCTAGCCCGGTCTCCGCGGAGGCAAACGCGCCGGTCCCGGGAATGTGTGCGGTTCGGCCCGTTTCCATCGGCCGGGGGAGGACGAGCCCTTGGTGTAAAAAAGACAAGGTCCCTGGATGATCCAGGGACCTTGCTTTTCAGGGACGGTTTTCCATTTCACAATTCGGGAATCACCTTCATTAGATTTCCGCACACCAGGCCCAACCGACTCAGGGCGGGCTGACTAAATCAAACTCCCGCACACCAAGCCAACCCGATCGTCCCCGGCCCCACATGCGTTCCAATCACCGGGCTGACTTCGCTGAAGACCGACTCTTCCGGATGGAACCGCTTGCCGGCCGTCTCGAGCAGCGCCTTGGCCTCATCCTCCGCCGCGGCTTGCAGCGTGGCGATCCGCAGCGGCCGCCGGGAACCGATCCGTTCCTCGACGATGTCGAGCATCCGTTCGATCGCCTTGCCCTTGGTGCGGACCTTATCGAGCGCATCGACTTTGCCGTCTTTGACCGTCAGCAGCGGCTTCATGTTCA
>CAZYSF010000611.1:0-5361 GCA_964649635.1 uncultured Anaerolineales bacterium
GATTCGCCGCGGGCGGCGTCAATGAAGCCGCAGGTGTTGACGACGATCACGTCGGCCCTGGCCGGGCTGCGCGCGGGCGCCAACCCTCCGCGGGCCAGCAACGCGGCCATCGAATCCGAATCGACCGTGTTCTTGGCGCAGCCAAGCGTGATCAGGTGATACGTGCGTTTGGAGGGCATCAGGGGGCCGGGGTGTCGGCCGGCGTTGGGGTGATGGTCGGCGTGAGGGTGGCCGAGGGGATGGGGGTGAGGATGCCGGTCGGCGTGTAGGTCTGGGATACCACCTCGCCGAAGCGCCCCATCGTTCCATCATCGATACCGTTGAAGATCACCCGGACCCCGGCGCCGTTGCCGGTGGAAATGGTGATGGTCCGCTGGCCGACGTAATCATAGGTTTCATCCGGCAGGACCCGGCCGGCAAACACCGTCTTGCCGTCCACTTCCACCTTCAGGTAGGCGCGCAGAACGATGACGATGTGAATCCGGACGTCGGTATATACCCCGCCGAGAGGGGTCGGGAATGCGGTTGGCAGGGGCGTATCCAGCGAAACGATCCCTGTGGTGAGGGCGGATCCGGATTCACTTGCCGTCGGCGTCAAGCCATCCGTCGGCAGGAGTGGTGTGCCGGTGCCGGCCGCGGCGGCCGTCAGGCCGGCGCCCGGCGTATCCGTCACGGCAGGCTGCGGACTCGGGGAGACGATCGTTTTCGTGGAAGCGGGGGCGGCCGGTTCCTGCACGCTGAGGACGATGTGGTATCCGCCCCATGCGAGCAGCGCGACGACCGCCAGGGTGACCACGCCTCCCAGCAGGACATCCAACCGGAGCCAGTTCCGCAGGCGCGATGCCGCCGGAACCGGGCGCGCGCTGATGCCCCCGGCCGGCCTGGAGACAACCGGCGTGGTGATCGGCGTGCGGGGGCGGGTGGCGCCCGGCGGCGGCGCCGGTTTTGCTTTTTCGGATGGCACGGGTTGGGGCGCCGGCGGCGCCGAAGTCACGGAAGGTTCGGAAGGCCGCGGTGTGGTTCCGCCGGTGTGCGCCGCGATCTCCTCCGGGCTGATGCCGAGGAAGGCCGCGTAGTTGCGAATAAAACCCCGGGCCTGGGGGATCGAGGGGATGCTGCTGAGATCGTCGGATTCGATCGCCTGCAGATGCTTTACGCGGATGTGAGTAAATCCCTCGGCCTTTTCCAGAGTCAGGCCGAGGGATTCTCGTTTTTGGCGCAGAAGGCTGCCAAGGGTGTCGCCCATCAAACGCCGGTCCTTTGCCTGCAAGAGGCGGCCGGTCTAGGCGGAGGGGGAAGCGGGCACGGCGGGCGCGGCGGGCGCCGGAACCGCTTCGACCGCTTTTTCTTCCTCGCCCTCGCTCTTGACCAAGACCGTGATTTCCGGGATGAGGTCGACCGTCAGGCGAATGGCAACCTTGAAGGTCCCCAAATCGCGCAACGGCTGGTGGGCAATGTGGCGGCGGTCGACGTGGATGCCGGTCTCGCGTTCGATCGCGGCGGAAATATCGCCGGTGGTGATCGATCCGTAGAGCCGCCCGGTTTCGCCGGCGCGGGCGATGAAGGTCAGGGAGACCGCCTGAAGCTTTGCGGCGACCGCGCCCATTTCCTGGTACAACCGGGTGCGTTCGGTGAGCGCCGACTGACGGATTTTTTCCGCCTGCTTCACGGCGCCGGGGGTGGCGAGCATCGCCAGTTTTTGCGGGATGAGGAAGTTGCGGCCGTACCCGTCCGCCACCTTCTTTACGTCCCCCGCGCGACCCAATTTGTAAACGTCCTTGAGGAGTAGAACTTTCATCGTCAAGCCCTTTCGTGGAATGCGGACGGTATTTCAACCGCCCCGGGAGATTCGGCCATTTTTTGTGGCCGGCGGCGAAGGGTACAACGCCGGGGGCGGATTTTACCAGATTTCCATACCTCTGTCTTTGGCTGTCCTAACCCCCTCTCCCCGTTTTCTGCACAGGAGAACACCGTACAGAAGGTCCCCCTCTCCCCCTTCCCCTTACGGGGAAGGGGGAGAGGGGGACCGAAACCCCGGTGTTGTTCCGGGGTGGAGGCGGGGTAAGGAGGTTTGGACAGCAGCAAACGGGGGCGAACCCAATGGGCAGCAGGGGCGCCCCTACTCGTCCAATCCGTTTTGTTTTATCACTTCCCGGTACCACAACGCGCTGCGCTTGGGAATCCGGCGCTTGGTTTTGTAATCCACCCGCACAATCCCGAACCGCGGTTCATACCCGTGCGCCCATTCGAAATTATCCATCAGGCTCCAGACGAAATACCCGCGCACGTCGCAGCCATTTTCCATCGCCGCGCGCATCGCGCGCAGGTAGGACCGCAGGTATTCCACCCGCCCCCAATCCTCGACGAAGCCCTTGGGGTCGGGCGTATCCGCCAGGGTCGTGCCGTTCTCGGTGACGTAAACCGGCGGATTGCCGTATTTGTCGCGGATGTTTTCGAGGACCGCGGCAAGCCCCGCCGGATTGATACCCCAGCCTACGGCGTTCCTGCCCATTCCCGGCGAGCTGTATTCCTCGCGGGCGGTTTTAAGAAATCCGCCGCGGGCGCTGAATCCGATCAGGACAGTGTTGTAGTGATTAACCCCGAGGAAGTCGATGGGCCGGGAGATTTGCTTCATGTCGCCGGGTTGGATATCGGGGTTGAGCGATTTGCTCCAGCTGGAAAGCAGATCCGGGTAACGCCCGTGGAAAACCGCATCCAGGAACAACCCCTGCCCGGCGTCGAAGGTCCGGTTGCGCGCGGCGATATCCTCGGGACGGTCGGAGGCAGGGAGGAAACAGGGAAAATCGAGGACGATGCCGATCTTCCCCTTGCATCCCAGCTGGCGGTAAAGATCCACCGCCTGGCCGTGCCCGAGGAGGAGATGGTGCGCCGCCCGGACGGCCGAATGATAATCCGCCCTCCCCGGCGCAAAATCCCCGGTGGCATATCCGAGGAAGGCGACGATGAACGGTTCATTGTGGGTCGCCCACATCCCGACCCGGTCTCCGAGTTTTTCAAAAACGATGCGGGCGTAATCCGTGAACCAGTCGGCGCTGCGCCGGTCCGGCCAGCCGCCGATATCTTCCAGCGCCTGGGGAAAATCCCAATGGTTGAGGGTGGCGTTGGGGATGATCCCCGCCGCAAGGAGATTATCGACCAGCCGATCGTAAAAACCCAGCCCTTTGGGATTGATCCGTCCGCGCCCCTCGGGCAGCACGCGCGTCCAGGAAACGGAAAAACGGTAGGCCTGGAGGCCGAGGCTTTTCATCAGCGCGACGTCCTTCGGCATCAGCCGGTAATGATCGCAGGCATCGTCGCCCGTATCCCCGCCGCGGATGCGGTATTTCTGGTGCGTGAAGCGGTCCCAGATGTTCTCCCCCTTGCCGTCTTTTTTCCACGAGCCTTCGATCTGGTAAGCGGCTGTCGCCGCGCCCCAGAGAAAATCCTCCGGGAATATCAGACGCGCCATATCGCCTCCGGTTTTTCCTGCCTGCCGTCTCGCTGCCAAGGTTAAGGTGTAGACGCCGATTATACAACCCTCCCCATCCCTTGGTAGAATGGGAGCGATGAACAATCCCAACTTTTCCGGCCGCAAATGGTTCCCCGGCACCACCGGCGGACCCTTTCACATCCTGATCCAACTCGCCCAGCGGATCGAACGACTGCCATGGCCGGTGTTCGCCGTGCTGCTCCTGGTGATCGCGGTAATCCCCAGCCGAGGGTCGTGGACCCGGGCGGCGATCCTGCTGTGTTTCTTCCTTGCCGATTGGGCGTTGATCGCCGCGCTGCCGGCGTCGAAAAAATCCTTCGGGCCGGCCAAGCCGCCGGCGCTGCTGATGGCGCTCCTGCGGCTTCCGTTCGCCTATTTGCCGCCCCCCTGGTTTTTCTTTTCCCAGGCGGCGGGAACGCTCCTCGCCATTTACGGGTATTGGATCGAACCGCATCACGTCGGGCTTTCACGCCAGACGCTGCTCTCGCCGAAGCTGCCGCCGGGGCCGCCGTTTACGATCCTGCACCTGGCGGACCTGCACCTGGAGCGGATGACCGGGCGCGAAGCGGAGCTGCAGCGGATGATCCGCGAGCTGAATCCGGATCTGATTCTCTTTTCCGGCGACTTCCTCAACCTGTCCTTTACCCTCGATCCGGAAGCATGGGCGGATGTGCGCGCATTGATCGGCGAATGGAATGCGCCGCTGGGCGTGTTCGCCGTCCCCGGCAGCCCGCCGGTGGATCAGCCGGAGGTGCTGCCGCACCTGTTGGAGGGGTTTGCCAACATCCGCTGCCTGCACGGGGAAAAGATCGAGCTCCGGCACAACGGGCGCGCGTTCGACCTTATCGGCATGGAATGCACGCACAAGCCGGCCGTCGACGGGCCCAAGCTGCGCGCCCTGCTCGGGAGCACACCGCCCGAACGGTTCACGATCCTGCTGTATCACACGCCAGACCTCGCGCCGGATGCCTCCGCGGCGGGCGCGGACCTGATGCTCTGCGGCCACACGCACGGAGGCCAGGTGCGCATCCCGGGATTGGGAGCGATTTACGCCTCCTCGCTGTACGGCAAGCGCTTCGAATCCGGCCGCTACCTGATCGACCGGATGATCCTTTATGTCAGCCGCGGGATCGGGATGGAAGGGATGGGCGCGCCGCGCGTCCGCTTCCTGTGCAAGCCCGAAATCACACTGTGGGAAATCGGCGGGACGGAGTAAGCAGCGCGGTCCCGCGATCGTCATTCCCGCGCCTGCCCCTGCGCAGCGGGGGTGCTCCTGGCGGGAATCCAGAAGACCTTAATCCCAATTTTGAGACTTCTGAAAAAGGCGGGCTTCGGAACTACTCGACCACCGACTCGGAATTTTTCACCGGTCTCATTCTATGGATGCCCGATAAAATCGCTCGGGCATGACGAGCAAATTCCCGAAACCCCCTCTCCCCGCCTCCTCTCCGATTTTATCGGGACCGCCCTCCCCATCGCGTTACTGTCCTAACCCCCTCTCCCCGCCTTCGCCTCGGAAAATCACCGAGGCTCTGGCACCCCTCTCCCCCTTCCCCTTACGGGGAAGGGGGAGAGGGGTATCCTCGCGAAGCGAGGATGGGGAGAGGGGGTTAGGACAGGGCGAAAGGAAAGGATCACGCGGTAGAATTGGGCGAAGGATTCCATCCGGCAAACCCGTGAACCCCGAAACCATCTCCCGCATCCTTCCGCGCATCCTGCCGCATGTGGAAAAGCCCGGCCGCTACACCGGCGGCGAGCTGAACCAGACGGTCAAGGATTGGGATTCCACCCCCGTCCGCGTCGCGCTGCTCTTCCCGGACATCTACGACATC
Organism: uncultured Anaerolineales bacterium; assembly: GCA_964649635.1. Classification (GTDB taxonomy): domain Bacteria; phylum Chloroflexota; class Anaerolineae; order Anaerolineales; family RBG-16-64-43; genus JAFGKK01. The sequence goes on from CAZYSF010000611.1 coordinate 5,323, forward strand.
GGCATGTCGAACCTCGGACTGGCCGTCTTGTATGAGATC
>CAZYSF010000612.1:0-35278 GCA_964649635.1 uncultured Anaerolineales bacterium
ACGACGTCCAGGATTTTCGAGTTCTTGAAGATGGAAACATAGAACTCCGCGGCTTCTTCGGCGTTGTCGTTGAACCAAAGGAATGGTGTGATTTTAGGCATGCCTGCATCCGCCTTTCTGGTTCCCACATTACTACCGGCGAAATTAACATTATATTAAATACACCCGCCATTACAGGCGGAATAAATGAGGACATTTGAAAAAAACGGAAAATTCAATTCGGATCCGCATGTCGCCGATGGGATCCTTCCAGGACCCCTTTCAGAAGTTAAAAAGCCTTTTCTTCCATCAGGCCAACGAGGTTCCCGTCCGGATCCCGGATAAAAGCAATCCACAGTTCATGATCCTTCATTTTCGCAACCGGATGCGGCGCCCGCTCCTTCCCCGCGCCGCGCTCGAGCAGGTCCGCATACGCGGCGGCAATATCCCGCACCTTGAAATACAGGATGGAATTCTTGCCGACCGCGCCCGCCCCTTCCGGAATGCTTAGCATGATCCGGACGGGTCCGGCGGATAAAAACGCCTGATGCGGCGATGGGCTGAAAAGGAAGGTCAATCCGAGCACGTCGCGATAGAAGGGCAGCACCTTACCCACATCGCTGACGGGTATCGCGATCTGGCCGATTTCCGACAGACGGGTTCCCATTTTGCGCCTCCTCTCAAATCCAGCGGCTGCCGCAATCGGATGATCCCATTAAAGAGATTATCGTTTTATGAGAATTCGGATCCGCCGGGAACACCGCCGAAATGCCGGTTCGCGTCCGGGTCATACCAGAGCCATATCACTCCCAGACCCATCGCGCCGGTCGGCCGTTCCCCGCGCATGGTCGCCCGGCGGGGATGCCGGCCGGGAAAATTATGCTTCCTCCAAAGGAAAAATTTTTTCCCCGGCGCGGATCGGCACCGGAATATGGTTTTCCGCCGGCGTAATGGGGCAAGACCAGCGTTCGTTGTACGCGCAGTAGGGGTTATGGGCGTAGTTGAAATCGACGATCAGCGCGCCGTCCTCCGCCGGCTGCGGTTCAAGATAGCGCCCTGCCGGATACGTCTCCACGCCCCGCAGGGAATCCACGAACGGGAGGAAGAACCTGTCCTGACGTTTATAAACGGTGAGTGCGGTGCCCCGGCCTTCCACCGGGAATTCGATTTTCCCGTAGCGCTGATACGTCTGGGTATCGCCGGTCGTGGTTTGCATCACGACGTCATACTTGGCCGTAAATTCCCGGATGCGCAGTTCGAACCGCAACCCGGGATTTTCCGGAAAATAGATCAATCCCTTGAATTGCGCTTTTTGCGCATCGGTCAAGGGGCTTTGCGGATCCAGTCTGAAAAGAGCATCCCTCTCCTGCCGGAACTCGGTCAATCGGCTCATACGGCACCGCTTCCTTCATGCTCCTGTGCGCGCGATCATGGCCGGCCGCGATCTCCGCCGGCCTTTCCAACCCTACGATCCCGCCAGCCTTTCTGTTTTAAAGATCACCGGCCGGCCTCCGTCGGCGCAGCACGAGATATTCACGCCCTCGCGCAAGGCGGACGGAAATTCCCCGCCCAGGCAGATCGTCTGGACGTTCTTGGCGATGTCGGCCCAGGCCGAACTGCAGAATCCCTCCGGCATCGTCCACGGATCCCCCATGAAAAATTCCTGCCCCTCCCGGAAAACTTCGCAGGTGCCAAAACCGGGCTTTGAAAACAATTGGGCGATTTCCTTGTTGTAGGCAACCTGGAAAACGAAAATTTTTCATTTTGGTCCTCCCTTCAGGATAATGATGAATCCGGCGCTTATTCAAGGGAAATGCGCTTCTCCATGAGCGCCACTTGTTTCTTCCCGTCATAAGGCCATTGGGAGCCGACCTCCCGAAAGCCGTGCGCCTGGTGGAACCGGAGAGAGACCGGATTGGGGGGAACGATATCCACTTCACAGGTGATCCGCGGGAGCTTGCGTTCCCGGCAATACGCCGCCAGGTCCCGATACAGCATTTTCCCGAAGCCTTGGTTCCGGAAACCCTCCCGGACCACCAGCCGGTCGATGTACAGAAACGAAGCATACCGGTTTTTAAACCAAAGGAAGTTCGGACTGTCATAGCCCGCATCCTCGCAAAAGGCCAGGACGAACGCGACAATCCGGCCGTCCTGTTCCAGAACCTTATGATAAGCGGATTGCGCGAGCAGCGCTTCCAGCCGCTCGCGGGATAATGGGCTCAGGAATTGTTCGGAATCCAAATTCAATTCCAGCACAGCCGGAATATCGGCTTCGGCGATATCCCGGATATGTCCCATATCCGCCGCCGGTTGTACGCCTTTCATTTTTCGCGCAGGCCTTTCCGCGCGAGAACCGCAAAGCAGGCATGCATCCCCAAAACCAGGATCCCCCACCCGATAACCCCGATCCATCCCGTTTCGGGCATAAAGGAGGGGTGGCCCATCCACCATTGCGGCGCGTTCGGCGTTGTGATCAGGAACCATCCCAGAAGGCTCGAGCCGATGTTTATTCCAAAGTGGATTCCATAGGGAAGCCACAACGACTTTCCCGTTTTCAGAAAGCCCATGCTCAGCGCGACCCCCCAAAAGATGAAAGTGATCATGCCGATGGCGATTTGACCGGCCGGTATCCCGGATGCCGCCATGGAGGCGATATGCCCGGTTGCCCAGAGCAGGGAAGCCAGAATGACGGCCGGGGCGAGGGGAATTTTCCGGCCCAGGGTTTGGATGAAGAACCCCCGGAAGACGAGTTCCTCGATCCCGACGATGAAGAACATTTTCAACATGGTCAGAAGCAGATACAGCACGAAGTCACCAGGTGATTCCGTTCTTGGAGCAACCGTTATCCAGCCTCCCAGCACCGGAACAACCGTGAAAAGGACCGGGATGACCAGACCAAACATCAGCCCGGCCGCAAGGCGCCGGAGCCAGCCTGCGGATAAGCGATATCCCAGGTCTGCAAAGGCGCGCCCATCGCGGCGCCAGATCCAGATCGCGCCCAGGGGCAGGAGCAGGACGAAGGTCAGCGGGGAAAGCCAGGCCAGGGACGGGAAGGCGACCGCCAGCACAACCGCGATCAGGGCCATGAAGGCAAGAACAAGCGTAAACATCATTTTCCTTTTTCCATTCCGAGAGGATCAATCCGCGACAAACGGCAGAAAATAAAAAAGGGCGTTAGCAAAACTGATAACCACCACCGAATAATTCAAAACCAGGAGGATGGCGTTGTGTTCGATCTTCGACGGCGGGAAATAGACAAGCTGCCACAACGCGCGCCACACCCAGAATGCCGCGAGCGCCGCAGCGAGTCCGCCCGCCAGCCCGTCCGCCCGGGCAAGTTCCTCCGAATATCCGATGGAGATGAAGGCGAACAGGAACAGCATCAGGGCGAGCGCGACGAGAATGGTATCTATCAATTTCCGGTTAAGCGGACTTAACGCGGAAATTTCCTTCGACCACCCCGGAAAGAAAAGCCGCCAGACCGGGGGAATATGAAAAACCACCAATCCAAGCGTCAGTAATCCCGCGATAAAAATGAAAATCCCGTTCATCGACATGGGGTCTCCTTGCATAAGCCGATCCGCTCTTGCCCGCAGGAAAACGGGCGGACTGCGGAGCGATCGTCCAGCCTCATTCTTCCATCCATTTCAGTTTTTCTTCGTTTTTAATCGCGAGCGCGGCTTGGAACCGCAATTTCGTCAGGCTGCGCGAGCAGCGGATGATCGCGTTGGGAGGCATGTATTTTACCGGAAGGTCGAGCGGCTCGGCATTCAGCGAATCGTTCAAACAAGGCTTATAGCGTTTGATCATCATTTCTTCCGCGAGCGCCGGATCGTTGCGGATGGCGGAGAATTCGGGGGACCGGGAGCTCGAGAGCTCGATCTCGTAATTCATGGACGCGGGCCAGTTGGTGAATAAAAAACGGCCGACAACGGAACGGACTTTCCAGCCGTTGCGAATATGCTCCCACACCCGGCCGAAAGCCTGATACGACCGTCCGACATAAAAGACGGTCTCCCCATCGCGAATGCAATACAGATCGTACCCTTTCCAATCCGGGGGACATTCGTCGAGCAGGATAAACTGCTTCAGCTTAATGGAAAAATTATTGTGCATGAAAGGGAATTTCCATTTATGCCCGATGTGCCTTATGCAGCCAATTATTACCACAGAAAGCACAAAAGACACAAAATGAAACCTCGCTTTACGGCGAGGTCTCCATCCCATGCTTCATCTTTCGCGGAGGGCTTAAAAGACCGTCAGATTTCCTCCACCGTCATTGGCCTGGGTTGCTTGCCGTCCACATCGGTAAATCCATATTCTTTTGCCAGCGCGGCCGCCACAAGGGTTTTGCCGGATTTATGCATGATGTCCGGATCGCCGGCGAGTGCCGCAACGGTCCGTCCGATAAATTGCGGCGATTCCGAATTCGATAAATCCCAATACTCAGCCGCTTTCATGATCGCCTCCGTGCGAACCAGACCCGGGTACAGGGAAACGGCTGCCACATTGTGCGCGCGCAATTCGTACGCCATGCAAGCCGCCATCCGATCCGAAGCCGCCTTCGCGACCCCATAGGCAACCCCCTTGTCATCCCGTTGAGCCGCAAAGAATGAGATATTGACGATCAAACCGGCGTGTTGTGCAATCATGATCGGCGCGGCAAAAACGCTGGCAACATATTGGGCGCGGACTCCCGCCTGGAACATTGAATCCCAGCGTGAAATCGGAACGGTCCAGAAACCCTCTTCCTTCCAGAACTCGGTCCCGTTATTAAAGTGCTCATAGCCGCCCCAGACATTATTAACCAGAATATCCAAATGCTCCTGTTCGGCGCGGATACGCCCAAACAGGGCTTCTACTTCCGGATCATTCATGTGATCGCACCGGACGGCAATCCCTTTCCCGCCGAGCCTTGTGACCTCGTCGGCGGTTTGATGAATTGTGCCGGACAGGGCCACGGCGGCTTTGCCTTCCTCCGTCGTCCGGCCCGTGACATAGACGGTCGCTCCGGCTTCGCCCAGACCCAATGCAACGCCCTTGCCAACCCCGCGGCTCGCCCCCGTCACGAGGGCGACTTTACCGGCCAGAGATTTCATTATGAGGTCCTTTCCATTTTTGCAATCATTCAAGCGAAGGGAGATGACGCTGGAAATAATCCGCCTCCCCCTTGCCGGCTTCCATGGAAAATCATAGGAGGATCCGCAGGGGGAACGCCGCGAAAATGATCATGCGGGGATCACAGCCAGCAGTTCTTTCATCAGGCCGGTGCAGCGGCGGTCCAGGTCGCGGCCCGCGGCGAGCGCCGCCTTTTGCACGTCGGCCGGCGCATTCTTTTCCTTGGCGGCATCGAGCTTCGCGCCGCATTCGCGGTACAGGCCGGCAAGTTCGCGGCACAGATCGGCCGCCTTTCCCCCGTCCATCGAGGATTCCAATCCGGTGAAGAACTCGGCGGCCATCATCCGGCATTCCTTCCACACGCTCCCGCTCCACCAGTGGCCGTGAGAAGTGCCCAGCCCCCGGTCTATGCCCTCCAGCCACCATTCCCAGGCGCCGTCGCCGCTCCGGTAACCCGGCACCTGAAACTCCTCCGGCGCGGATTGCAACCGGACGGCGGTGGAAAGGGCCGTGCGCAGCAAACTGCGCTCGTCGGCTCGCAGGTCGTCCTTCTCCAGAAGCGTAAACATCACCCATCCGTCCCGGTCGAAGGCTTCCTTCCATGTGCCGAAGCTCAGGGAGGGCAGCTCGACGCCCGATTCCCCGTTCCATGGCTGGATGAAAATGAAGCCCTTGGTATCGTAACCGGAGATCAGCTGGTGCTCCAGAAAATCGAGGACGCACAGCTTGCCGGCATCCAGGTGGGCGCGGATCTTATTTTCCGCCTGCTCCAACTCCGAAGCGGAGGCTCCCTTCTTCAGGTCGACCACATCGACCTTACGGATCCCCAGGTTGCGCATGGCGAACCAGAAATGATCCTTCGTCCAGGCGTACGGCGAACTGGGGCAGAGTTCCTTGTGGATATTGATCATGAAGGCATGGGTGGAGTATCCGAACAACTGCGGTACCGACCAATCCAGGTCGTAGAAGTCGGAGGCGCCCTTCATGCATCCCATCAGCGTGGTGCACAGGTCGTTTTGTTTCAGGTTTTTAAGTTCCATGATGTTCAGCGGCTCCTTCATACGGGATATGAAATTGCGCTGCTTTCGGTCCATGGTCTGGAGTTCGCCCGGGGTGACGCCGAACCAGGATTTGAAAGCGGTGGTGAAATTATCCTGGGAGCTGTAGCCGAATCGATAGCACACGTCGACGATGCGCTCGCCGGCCAGCAGCGCCCGGGCCGCCTCGGTCAGGCGCCGTTTGCGGAGATAACCCGAAGGCGTTTCGCCGGCGATGTTGTAGAACTTCTGCCGCAGGCGGTTTTCGGAATACCCGGCGACTTTCGCCAGACTCGATCCGGGCCCGGGATCGGTCAGGTGTTCTTCCATCCAGGCGGTCATCTGCAGCACCAGCAGCCGGTCATCCATCGGCGGCCATGCTCCCATTTGGCAGGATACGCTTTATTGAGGGGTTTTTCTTTTTATTATCCATCCTAACTTCACCCGAAAAAATATTGCACATTAGCCGGAAAACCAATAATAAATGAGATGCCCTGAATTTTCGCGCCCGTCACAATTCGAAATTTGTTATTTCGGCCCACCGGAAAACGGCGTGGATTCCCGCTGCGAACACCCTCACTTCGCGTGCATCCCGGCGCATGAACCAGACGCGCGCCGGGATGCTTTGCGAGAGCAGGCGCGGGAAAGACGAACGGACGATTCCAAGGGTAATTCCGATTCTCCCTCGGGGTGGCGGGGCTTTTGAACCGGCGAGAAAGTTGCCAACCCGCATTCGATCAGGCGTAGCTTTGGTAGACAGGATCGTACATATGCGAGCGGATGTGCCCGGACAGGTCCGCGGGCCGCGGCACGGAGGCCAGCTTTTGCCGGTAGGCGGTTTCCGCGACGGCGGCGGCAATTAACGCCGACACATCCCGGATCCGCGCGAGCGGCGGGTAGAGGCTGCCGCGCTCCCGGTCCTCGGCCGAAAGCTGTTCCGAAAGCGTGCGGGCGGCCGCGAGGAACATTTCGTCCGTCACGCGGGTGATGCCGAACGCGACGACGGCCAGCCCGACGCCCGGGAAGATGTAGGCGTTGTTGCCCTGGCCGGGCACCACCTGCCTGCCGTTCACCATGAGCGGCGCGGACGGGCTGCCGGAGGCGAAGAGCACGCGCCCCTCGGTTCCGGCGTAGGCTTCCTCCGCGGTGCACTCCTGCTTGGAGGTCGGGTTGGACATGGCGAAGACGATCGGGTGCTCGTTCAGGCGCGCCATCGTTTCGAGCACCGGCCGGGTGAACTTGCCGCGCTGGCCGGCGACGCCGATGATCGTGGTCGGGCGCAGGGCGGCGACCGCCGAGAGCAGATCCGGGAGGCCGGGATGATCGTGGGCGTAGACTCGCTTGTTCTCGCCGAGGTCGGCGCGGCCGCGGACGACCAGCCCCTTCGAATCCAGGAACCAGCAGCGCCGCCGCGCGTCCGCAAGCGGCAGGCCTTCCTCAACCATCGCGGCCGTGATCATATCCCCGATCCCAAGCGCGGCCTCGCCCGCGCCGAGGAATACGACGGTCTGATCCGCCAGCCTGCCGCCCGTAAAGGCGAGCGCCGAGAATAATCCCGCCAGGGCAACCGCGCCCGTGCCCTGGATATCATCGTTGAAGAGGCACAGGCGGTTGCGGTAATCCTTGAGAAGGCGGAAGGCGTTGGCATTCCCGAAATCCTCCATCTGCACCAGCGCCTCCGGGAAGCGCGCCATGACCGCGGCGATAAATTCCTCGAAGAGCTCATCGTACGCGGAGCCGCGCACCCTCCGCTGCGGCAGGCCGATGTAGAGCGGATCCTGGAGGAGGGTTTCGTTTTCGGTGCCGACATCCAGCGTGACCGGGAGGCAGAGGGAAGGATGGACTCCGGCGTTGGCGGTGTAGAGCGCGAGCTTGCCGACCGGGATTCCCATCCCGTTCGCGCCCAGGTCCCCCAGGCCGAGGATTCGTTCGCCGTCGGTAACGACGATCACCCGCACATCTTCGAACGGCCAATTTTGGAGGATCTGCGCGACGCGGCCGCGGTCGTTGGCCGAGATGAAGAGGCCGCGCGCGCGGCGGAAGATGTGGCCGTACTCCTGGCAGGCCTGCCCGACAGTCGGCGTGTAGATGATCGGCATCAACTCCGCCAGGTTATCCAGGACGACGCGGAAGAAAAGCGTCTCATTGCGGTCCAGGAGTCCCATGACGAAAATGTATTTTTCGAGGTCGTTGGGTTTGCGGCGCAGGTTTTCCAGAACCCGCTGCTTCTGCTGATCCAGGGAGCACACCCGGGGGGGGAGCAAACCCCGCAAGCCGAGCGCGTCGCGCTCCGCCTCGGTGAAGGCGGTGCCTTTGTTGCGGGTCGGGTCGTGTTGCCAAATTATTCCCTGGGGATTTTTGTTGGGGGGTGTCAAGTCGTTTCACCTTCCCTTTCGGCGGAGTTCGGGCGCTGCGGAAGAATTAGTCGCGTCCTTCATTTTACCTGAAACGGAGATGAAGGATGCGAATCCGGATCAGTGCCGCAAACGAACTCGTTTCTCTACGTAGACCGCAATGACGGTATCGGGAGGGATTATTATTTGTGAATTTGTGCTTTTTTGTGGTTGATCTTTATTATAAAAGGCACGGAGAGCCGCAATATCAAAATCGGCCGGATCGCCGTCAGCACAAACCGCTGAAGAAACCATAGAGAGCTCGCATGGCAGCCCAACGGTTCGCGCCGCTGCGATTGAAATCGAATTGGCAGGCAGCCCTAATTGGAATCCGCCGTCGGGCAAATTGCAAAACGGGCGCAAATTTCAAAGAATTCGGGGATTTCCGTATACGGTGTGTTCACCGGGTGCTTATGGAAATAGGTCTTATCCGGCAAAAGCGGATATTGGGTTCCAAACCAGTGATTAAGGATCACCCGGAACGAGTTCACCGGCGTCATGGAGGGGTACAGGAGATCATAGCCGCCGTCGGAAAAAAAGATGGCATTCAGGATCGCTGAGCGCGCGTTCACGCCCTGTGCGGACGGGGAGTCCCAATCGAGAAAATGCTCGTCTCCGTGATCGGATTGGAGCACAATGACCAGCGGCCGCTTGGCCTCGGCTAATATCCGGTCGATCGTCGCGAGTATCGCCCGGTTCAGGTAATCGATTTGATAACCGTAATACTTGATGTACTCCGCGGGCTCCACTTCATACCAGAACAGATTGGTTTTGCCGTGGTATTTTAAGGCTTCACCGCCCGGACCGTACAGGAACGGGAAATGGGGCAGATAAATATGCGAGAAGATGAAGCGCGGGCCGTCCGCCAATGCGTATTCCGGCAGATGCTCCACCGAATACCGGATCCGCTCCCGGCGGATTTCCAGTTCACGGTTGACGCTCGCCGTGAATACGCCATCCGGGGCGGCGCCGCCGGAGGAGGCGCCGCCTCTTATTAATGCCAGCACGTAGGTCGTTTGCAGCAACAGCTGCTCAAAGGGTGTGACGGCCGAAGCGCTCTCCTGGATTGACGGCGACGAGGCGAAGACATCCGCATACTGAAAATTCGAATCCCCCGTGCCCGAATCGAATACGACGACCTGGTATTTCTGCCTCCGCAGGAATTCACTGACGTAATTCGTATACAGGTTGTACCGGGATTGTTTGAACAGGCCCGCGGGGAATTCATGGAAGTAGAGCAGGTTCAACGATGTATTGAGGGAGTAGGTCGTGGTGAGGTAATTCGACCGGCTGGAGGGTGCGATAAAGAACCCGCGGTCCTGCAGCGACCCCATGAAGGATGAATTATCATACCCATAATACTCCTCAAGAACATCAGCCCGTTCATACGCATCCAAGATGATGTAATAGATGTCCGGTTTTTCGGTCTGCGGGAGCTCGCGCATCGAAGCTTCCGACCGGGCTTCTTCCCGCATCTGTGCCAGGCTTTCCAGTTCGGACGGGCGGGAATAAATCCGGTCGACATTCGCCGCGACGATCGATGCCAGCGGCCAGAATACCAGCATCAGCCCGATGAGGTTCAGGAGCTGGGTGGGCTTTTCCGACGAGCGATAACGCAGGATGAGAAGGGGAAGCGGGAGAAAAATGATCAGCCAGATCCATGCGAACACCGAAATATTAAAGGGCATTCCCTGCTGCACGAGCCAGTTTTCCAGGAAGTTGACGATGTGGCCGAAGGAAAAGAACATTATAAGGAGCATCGAACATATTAGCCCCGCCGCATGCCAGCTCTTTATAATGGCGCGGAAGCCGAACAGGAAGAGAAAAGTCAATCCGACGGTTATACCCAATGGCCGCACAACTTCCGCCGCCGGAATGAAGGCGATATTGCGCGCGTACAGATGAAAAATGGGGTAGATGCCGAGTAGAAACGGGTGGAACGGAAAACGCAAGATCCGCATATTGTGCCAATCCTCTTGAGTGCCGGATTATAGTATGGTTTGGTTTTTTCGTCCTTTATGCCGCAGGAATTCCTTGAACGTCCTTTCGATCTCATCCCTGTTTTAATACTCCTGTTGCGGATGCGCGGCCGCCCGCCGGGCCGGCAATCCGCGGATCAGGCAAGGGGTTCCTCGCCTTTTTCGCGGATGACGATTCCCAGCAATCCCGCGATTTGCAGCGCCTGCGCGGAATCCACAATCGCCCCGGAAAACTCCTCCGGCCCGGCCTGCACACCGTCGAGCTGCGATCCGCGCAGGTCGGCGCCGCGCAGAACGGCGCGCCGCAGGTCGGCCCGGGCCAGATCGCAATCTTCGAACACGACGCCGGACAAATCCGAATACTCGAATGATGCTTCCCGCAATTTGCATTTTACGAATCGCGCGGCGCGGAATTTCGCCGATGAGAGTACCGCCCTTTCCAGGATGCATTCCTGGAACAGGGCATCCTCAAAATCGGATTCCAGGAGCTGGGCTCCGATGATCCGACATTCGAGAAATTCCACCCGCCGGAAACGCGCCTGCTCCCAGACGATCCCGGACAGGTCGGAAGTTTCCAGGCGGCAATCCGATAGGCGGGGTTTTACCAGCCGGGAGGGCCCCAGGATGGCCTTTCGAAAAACCATGGTGTCAAAAACAGCACGCGCCGCCGATTGGCCGGCCCAATGGCAGCCGGATAACTCCAGCATTGAATACTCGCCGTCGTCCTGGAGGGCCGGTATGGATCCCGCGGACATCCGTTTCGGAAACCGCGGCGGGCGGATGGCTTTTGGCGGAGAAGGCTTCATGGCGCTCCCGGGAAAAATACGTCCGCAGACGCGACGGATTCCCCGACTGGAATCATTCCGCCAAAAACTGTTTTCGAGTGAGCTGCTTGCGGGCTTCATGCCGTTCCAGGGACGCCGCAAAAACCTTCTCGAACACATCCGGCAGGTCCTGTTCCAAAACGTATATGCCCGCTTCCGTTGACCCTCCGGGAGTGGCCACCTGCCGCATCAGGGATTGGAAATCCTCCCGGTTGCGCTTCAACAATTCCGCCGTGCCGTGCATCGTATGCAAAATCAGGTCGGCCGCTTCGGCATAGGTAAAACCGCGGCTTGCCCCGGCCCGGGCGAATTGGTCGCAGATCGACGCCAGCAATCCCGGCAGGCAGCTGGTCAGCTCCGCGCCGGCTTCGAACTGATCTTCGGTGATGATCCGGACCTCTCCAATAGTCTTCAAGATCCGCTCCAGGTCCGCTTTTTGGGCCGGCGCAACTTTTTCGTTATGGCAGACCAGCGTCACCCCCTCGCCGACTTCGGCGATCAGGGTCGGCATGATCCTGGTAAACGGTCCGGTCACCAGCCTCTCCACGCACGCCATTTCGACTCCGCCGGAGATGGAGACCAGGTGGGTCTCAACCCCCAGCGTATCGCGGATCTCCGCAAGCACCGGGTACACCTGGGCGGTTCCGACGCACAGAAAAAGGAGGAAGGATTTTTCCGCCGCCGCGCGGCTGTTTTCGGCGATCTCGATCCCGGGATACCTCCGCGTCAAGCCGGCAAGTTTTTCCGCGGTCCGCGTGAATGCCACCACCCGGGAATCCGGGAATGCCCCGGCCGCCAGAAGACCGCGGAGCAGCGCGCCGCCCATGTGCCCGTATCCGACGAAACCGATTTTTTTCTTTTCCATCAGGACCTCAAAACACGCAAAACCTATCCGTCCGCGATCTTCGACGAATGATACGCCGCGGAACGCCAGTTTCCGTCCGCCTGCTTGATGAAGATCCGCGTAAACCGGAACCACTCATCGAAAGGCGCGGATTCGGATTTTCCGACTTCGTGCAGTCTCCCGGTCATGATCGCCGTGTTTTCATAAATCCGGATTCGGGTCTCATCCAAATCGATCGAATTAAAAACCACCTCGCGGCTTTCCAGCGCCGACAGCAATTGATTCCGGGCAACGACCTTCCCGCGGGAATTTATATAGTCGTAGTCGTCCGTCATCAGCTCTTCCAGCGCCTTCCGGTTAAAATCGATATAGGCCCCAATCCGGATTTGCTCCATTTCAAGGAAAATTTTTCTCTCATCGTTAGCCGAAAATTGATCCATACACGCCTCTCCTCTGAAATAAAGGGGGTGATTTTACGGGAGACAACCGCAGCCGTTGCATTCCTCATGGAGCACGGATGATCGTACCTCGGGGTATGCCTGCCCGACCTTGTGCCGCGGTTTGTTCACCTCACGGGCTTCGCCCATACGGTTCAGGCGGACGGGCAGGCCGCTTCCGGCGGGTATTTTAGCCGATATCAGGACCAGGAAGGTACCCCTCGGCCCCGCATGAGCCTCTCCAAAAACCTGTGGGCGCGACCGGCGATCGCACCCACATTTTCATTCCATTCAGGCCGATCCTGGAACAGCCGACGGGGATTATCCGGGCAGGACCAGGAAATATCCCGCAACCGCCGTGACGATCCCGATCAAGCCCGAATACAGAACGATCTGGACCGCTTTTTGGCGGTCCTTTCTTCTATATTCGGCCTGCTCGACCGTATCGGTTTTTCCGACATTCGGACCGAAGTTGAACACCCCCCGGATCCCGAAAGCGGCGCAAAAATGCATCGCCGCCTGGAGAAAACCGACCGCGGATCCCGCCGCCGGGAAGAAGAGGAGCAACCGCCACGCGGCGGGGACTCGGAAATAACAGAACGCGATCCACAGCAGGATTGTGGCAGCCAGCCCGATCCATCCGCTCTGCCGGCGCATCCGGATTTCGGCCGGGCCGATATTGCACACACCGGGAACGTATTCCGAATTCTTGTTCATGAGATCATCTCCCAAATCCGGCGGCGGCCTCAAGTGCGCCATCCCGGGCGACCGGCCCGGATTTATCAATAATCATTTTACCGGTTTTCGCGCCCGCGGATCAGGCGATCAGCCTTGGCCCCTGCGCAGCGATTCCAAAATCGCCCCTCATCGCGATGTTCGCCGGGACGCTCCGGATTTCGATGGTCCGGGGACCGGCCCCGCCTCAACGCCTCCCGGCCGCAGGAGCCCGCGGCCGACCATGACGTACCAAATTATCAGCAGCAGGGCGTTCGGAAGGACCATGAGCAGGACGATAATCTCCGACGACGTCAGCGCCTGGCGGAGGTAATCGGCCAGCGAAAGCGCATGGGCAAATATTCCGACCCAGGCGGTTGCCCGGCTGAAGGCATGCGCCCGGAGCATTACCGTCGCGACTAGCAACCCGGCTATGGAAACCAAAAAGAGGCCGATGTTGAAACCGCCGACGGCGCGCTGGCCGGTGCCGGTCAGCAGGGCCTGCCCCGCCGCCAGGTATGCGGACCTCTCCGCGTCCGTCGATGCGGCGGCATGCCGGCTGCTGAGGGACAGCATGGAGAAGGGATTGTTGGTGGCAAGAAAAATCCCCACCCCGAGAAGCGCCAGGGTGATGACGATCGCCATCCGGCTTTGATCGGCCTGCTTAAGCGCGGCATAGAGGGCGAGGAACACCAGAGCGAACATCACATACATCGGGATTTCCAATCCCCAAAAATCCAGGAAGCCGACGACCGGTTTGGTTCGGAACAATTCAAACCAGCCGCCGACCGTATCGGGCGGCGGGAAAACAGCGAGCGCCAAAACCTCGCCGAGCGTTAATGCCCCCGCGGCCAGCGCCGCCGCGCCGCCGGCCCGGAAAAGGCGCGCAAAAGCAGCGTTTGAGTTTATTGGAGTTTCAGGCCTGTTCATGATCGCAAAGATCCTTTCGCTTTCAAATTTGTCGGCGGCCCGGATGCAGGCGCGGCTCAACCGGCGGTCAACGCGCGGTCGGGCGGATCCTCACGGCATAAACACTTCCGCTTCGCGGATCTCGGCGGACGGCATCGTATCGTTCCACATCAAAAATTTAACCGCCCGGCGCGGGTTTACATCCAAGACGAAGTAATCGCCCGCGGGTGATATGGCGTGGATTGTCACCTCATCGAGGAAACCCGTTTTCAGCTCGGCCAGGTCCCGCGCGGCTTCCCGGACCGCATCGCGCAAGCCGTAACCGAGCTTGAGGTATATCACCACACTCCGGGCCGTTCCCGCCCGGATGGCCATCTCGCCGAGGCCGGTGCAGGCGCAGGCTCCATAGCGGCTGTCCGCGTAGCTGCCCGCGCCGATGATCGGGCTGTCGCCGAGGCGCCCCGGGTACTTCCAGGCCCAGCCTGATGTGCTCACCGCGGTCGCCAATCCCCCCGGGCGGTCGATGCACAGGTAAACGGTCGTATCGAACGGCCGCTCGGGATCGCGGGCGACGCCCTTGATATCCAGAAGATTGATGTCCGGGAAGCGCCTTTTTTGTGCTTCGGTGAGGATTTCGTCCATGTGGGTTTTCCAGGCCTGCACCGAATGATCGGTCTCATTCTTGTTTTTTTCCGCTCCGATCTCCGCCGCAAACCGCTCGGCACCCTCCCCCACCAGAATTTCATGATCCAGCCGCTGCATCACTTCATAAGCGATGGCAACGGGATGTTTGAACCCGCGGATGGCCCCCACCGCACCGGTCCGGCGGGTATTTCCGTCCATGACCGCCGCGTCCAGCTGAAGCTCCCCCAGGAGATTGGGCCAGGAGGATTGCCCGACGGAGTGGATATCCAGATCCACCTCCGCGATCATGATCCCCGCGACGATCGCCGGCAAGCCGCCGCTTCCGGCCTTCAGCAGTTCCACCGTCCTGGGCACACCGGTTCTGCCTTCATGGCTCGCGATCAGCAGCATAGACTCTTCCCTTCGTATGCGAAGCTTCCATCGAAACGGGGTATTAGCCGCCCAGCCGGGCGGCTTGGCATCAGCATTTTATCCGAATTCCAAGCGGGGAATTTAATAGATAAAGGGGTAGTCCAAAAAGAAACGCCGGAACTTTTTTTACTCGTCATGCCCGCGCCTGCCCTCGCGAAGCAAGGGTGTACGCGGCGGGCATCCACTCCTAAAAACCCTGGATTCCCGCTAAGATCACCCTCGCTTCGTAATCCTCCCGGCTTATGAACCAGGTGCAAGCCGGGAGACTCCGCGAGGGCAGGCGCGGGAATGACGACTAAACCAGGGCAAGGTATCACCCAAGACAACCATTCTTTCACTTTCAGGACAGCCCCTCAAGCGGCGGTCTCCAATCCCGGCGCGCCGGGCCATCAGCCCTTGACTGCGCCGGCCACCACGCCCTTGATGATGTACTGCTGGCAGGTCAGATAGAAAATGACGATCGGGACGATCGCGAGCACCAGCATCGCCATCATGGCGCCCATGTCACGGCTGCCGTAGCCGCCCTGCAGATACTGAACGGCGATCGGTATCGTTTTATAGCTGTTGCCGATCACGAGGTACGGCAGCAGGTAATCGTTCCAGATCCACATCGTGTTGAGAATGGCGACGGTGATGGATACCGGCTGGAGTATGGGCAGCACGATCCAAAAGAACGTCTGGACCGGGTTGCAGCCGTCGATCGTCGCGGCCTCCTCGATTTCGTGCGGGATGCTCTTGACGAATCCGCTGTAGATGAACACCGAGAGCCCGGCGCCGAACCCGAGGTAGATCACGATGATGCCGATCGGGTTGTCCAGATGGAGGATGTTCGCCATTTTCGACATGGTGAACATCACCATCTGGAACGGGACGATCATGGAGAACACGAACAGATAATACAGCAGGGAACTGACGCGGGATTTCACGCGGGTGATGCACCAGGCCGTCATCGCGGTGAACAGCACGATGGCGCCCACGGAGAAGACGGTGATGAACAGGGAATACCCGAACGCCTGAAGGAACCCGGTCTTGGCAATTCCGGAAATATAGTTGTCGATCCCCGTAAAGGTCCGGCTGTCGGGCGGCGCGAACGGCGCATCGGAGATGAAAAATCGGCCCTTGAAGGAATTCATCAGGACGATCAGGATCGGAGCCAGGTAGAGGACGGCCAGGATCGCCAGAAAGACGAAAACAGCGGTCTGCCAAAAGCGGTTTTTCGTTTTCATCAGCTTTCCAACTCCTTGCGCCTGGAAAAAAACAGTTGCAGCAAAACAATCAGCCCGACGATCAGGAAGAAGACCACCGCCTTGGCCTGGCCCACGCCTTCGTACCCGTTGCGTCCGTAAAAGGTGTTGAAGATATCGAGTGCGAGCATGGAGGAAGCCCGGCCCGGTGCGCCCGCGGTCAGGGCCAGGTTCTGGTCGAAGAGTTTGAAGGCATTGGTCACGGTGAGGAAGGTGCAGATGGTGAAGGCCGGCCGGACCATGGGAATGGTGATGCGGCGGAGCGTCTGCAGGGCGCCCGCGCCGTCGATCGACGCTGCCTCGATCAGCTCGGGAGGCACGTTCTGGATGGCGGCGATGTAGATGATCATCATGTACCCCGCCATCTGCCAGTTCATCAGCACGACCAATCCCCAAAAGCCGTAGCCCGCGTCGAAGGTGATATCCACCCCGAAATTGATCAGGATCCCGTTGAGGATCAGCTGCCAGATGTACCCCAGAATGATGCCGCCGATGAGGTTCGGCATGAAAAACACGGTGCGGAAGCCATTCGCGCCGCGGATTTTCCGGGTGAGCAGGAAGGCGAACAAAAACGCGAATACGTTGATCAGCACCACGGAAACGGCGGCGAACTTCGCGGTAAAGACCAGCGCGTTCCAAAAGTCGTTGTCCTCGGAAAACGCACGGACGTAATTCTCGACGCCCACCCAGTGCGAGTTGGTGACCGTCGTGAATTCCGTGAAAGAGAGGTAAATGCCCAGGAGAAACGGGATTAAAAATGAAATGAGGAAGGCGATGGCTGTCGGGAGGACAAAAAAAGCATAGAACCTGACAGGCATTTTTCGCATGATTGCTCTCCCGCCCGGAAAAATAGATCCGCGATCCGCAGTACTCCGTCACCCCGCCCGAACCATGGCGCGGGGTGACGGAGTACTTGCCCGGTTGTTCATTGAAAATGTCACCCGGAGGCCGCATACCATTCGGCCTCCGGGTGACATGGTCCATGTGCCTACTTGGCTTTCTCGATCTTCCACTGGTCGACGAACAACATCCGCACATCCGCCCAATCCATCGTGCCCTGGGCATACTGCAGCAACGCCGCGCCGAAATTATTCTTGAAGGTCTGGTTCGGGAACACGACGAAATTCCAGGCGACGTTGTACAGGGACGTGTCGCTCATGTAGCGGATCACTTCCTTCGCCAGCGGATCCGTCGGTTTTTCGTTATCGGCGAACGTGTCGAACGGGGCGATGAACTTCAGATCATTGGTGACGAACGCCTTGCCCTTGGCGCTGCTGTACAGCCAGTAGATGAAATCCGCCGCCAGCTTCTGCTTCTCCGCGGAGGCCTGCTGGTTGATCGCGAAGAAGTTTTCGGTGCCCACGCTGATCGACTGTTTTTCCTCGCCGGCCACGCCCATGTAGATGGGCAGGAATTTCACGTCTTCCGCCTTGACCGTGTTGCCGGCGACGCCCGAGATCTGGCCCCAGGCCCAGTTGCCGTTCTGGACCATGGCGGATTTTCCCAGGGCGAACTCCGCCATGGAATCATCCACGCTCTTGCTGCCCAGCAGGGTCGGCTCGACCGTCGAGTTGTTCAGGTAGAGATCGAAGATGTTCTTGAAATTGTCCGCGTACTGGAATTTTATTTCCATGGACGCGGAGGGCACCTTGATATCGACGTTGTTGGCCTTGAACTCGTAATACACCGGGACGTTGGCGAGGTGGGTCTGCCAGCGCCAGTCTTCGCCGGGCTTCAGCGAGGTCGAGGAGAACACGCCCTCAATGCCCAGCTCGGCCTTCTTGGCGGTCATGTCCTCCACGACCGCTTTCAGCTTCGCGAAGGTATTGACCTCCGCCATCGAAGCCGCCTTGGCGCCCGCCGTCGCGAAATACCTGGTCATGATCGCGTTGTTGTAGATGATCCCGTAGCCCTCGACGACGTACGGGAGGCCGTAGACCCCGCCGCCGTCGGTGACGGCGATGGATTTATCGGAAAGGTGTTTGTAGAGCTCGGTGTCCTTCAGGTCCGCGCAGTAGTCCTTCCAGGCCGCGTACCCGACCGGGCCGTTGATCTGGAACAGGACCGGGGCGTCGGCCTTCGCGATTTCCGATTTCAGAGTCTGCTCGTAGGTGCCCGCAGCGGCGGTCACCACCTTCAGGGTGACGCCGGTTTCCGCTTTGTAGGCCTCGGCGATGGTTTGATAGAGCTCGGCCACTTCCGGTTTGAAATTAAGGTAATACACTTCCTTCGCCCCGGCGGTTCCGCAAGCGGCCAGCGCCATCACGGCGGCCAGGACGATACTTAATAGTGAAAATACTTTTCGGGTCATTTTCCCTCCTCTGGAAAAAAGGCGAAACCCACAGGCGGATTCCTTCATACGGGATTTTCCTGCATCACCTCCCTTCAACACCCTTCACCCCGGAACGGCCGATCGATACGAATCGGCGGCCGGCACCCGCACTTCAATTGGATTCGGGTTAAGAATCAGGAGCTCTTTTTTATACAATAGGCCGAAGACGTTAACGATTGATAAGACCGCTTGACATGCAACCTTAATAAAATAGATTAACCCTAATTCCTGGAATCCGGCCGATTTATATGTGATCGCATCAATAATCGGGTGATTATTACAGATAAATACGGTGGCTCTGGAATTCTTCCGGAAGAACGCCCTCACTGCTCCCTCTTCAGAAATTTACGTCATGCAACTTGCCTGCTCCTTGGATCCAATTTGTGCGGCTTTTTCAGTATAGCATCGGGACCGGGCTTGTCAAATTTTATTGCCGTTCAATCAGCTTATCGGCATTTTACGGGAGGAGAGAAGTACCATGCAGGAAGAGCCGGGCTTTGATTTTCCATGGTTTATTTTCATGGAAAAACAACAAGACCGCTTTAGGGAGCATCCAATATCTCATCCATCTCCTCCATCCCTCCCGCCGCTCTTCTGCCAAGTGATTCCTTGATTAAACAAAGCCGGCCGGAAACGAAATCCCTTCGTTTCCGGCCCAAAATTTTCCGCAATGGCGTAACGCAAGCGTTCGCGCGGAAGATCGTATCGTCCAGAACCCGCATCCGACGGAAAAAACCGCTGCCGTTTTTTTATGCCGGCGCCGCCGCGATGAAGGCCAATCCGTCCTTGCCGCGATCGACCTTGATTTTATCGCCTTCCTTAAAATCGCCGCTGAGGATCTTCAACGCGAGCGGATCCTGCAGTTCGCGCTGGATGGCACGCTTGAGCGGACGGGCGCCGAAAGACGGGTCGTATCCGGCTTCGGCGAGGTAAGCGGCGGCGGCTTTGGTCACCTCCAGGGAATAGCCTTTCCCTGCCAGGAGGGCGGCAACGTGGCGCAGCTGGATATCCACGATCTGCGCCAGGTGCTCTTTCCCAAGCGAATGGAAGACGACGATTTCATCGATCCGGTTTAGGAACTCGGGGCGGAAGTGGGCCTGCAGGACGCGCGTGACCGCCTCGCGGGTGGCGGTCTGCCCGCCCTCCCACAGTGAACTGCCCAGGTTGGAGGTCATGATCACGACGGTATTGCGGAAATCCACCGTGCGGCCCTGGCCGTCGGTCAGGCGGCCGTCGTCAAGGAGCTGCAGCAGAACGTTGAACACTTCGGCGTGGGCTTTTTCGATTTCATCGAACAGCACCACGCAGTAGGGCCGGCGGCGGACCGCCTCCGTCAGCTGGCCGCCCTCCTCGTACCCGACGTAGCCGGGAGGCGCGCCGAGCAGGCGCGAGACGGTGTGTTTCTCCTGATACTCGCTCATGTCGATCCGGATCATGGCCCGTTCGTCGTCGAACATGAACTCGGCCAGAGCGCGCGCGAGCTCCGTCTTGCCGACACCGGTCGGCCCGAGGAAGATGAACGACCCGATCGGGCGGTTCGGATCCTGCAAGCCGGCGCGCGCGCGGCGGACCGCGTTGGAAACCACCCGGACCGCGTCGTCCTGGCCGATCACGCGGCGGTGCAGGCTGTCCTCCATGCGGATCAGCTTCTGCGTCTCGCCCTCCAGCAGCCGCGATACGGGGATGCCGGTCCAGCGCGCGACGACCGCGGCGATCTCCTCGGCGCCCACCTCCTCCCTGAGGAGCGCGCCTTCCTTCTGCATCGCCTTCAGACGTTTCTCCGCTTCGGCCAGTTTGCCTTCCAACTCGCGCAGGGTCCCGTAGCGCAGCCGCGCCGCCTGCTCCAGGTCCGCCTGCCGTTCGGCGCGTTCGATTTCGGTCTGGGCCCGGCCGATCTGCTCCTTGAGCGTGCGGAATTCCGCGATCAACTGCTTCTCATTCTGCCAGCGCGCGGTGATGTGGCGCGAACGCTCCTTGAGCTCCGCCAGTTCCTGGATCAGTTTGTCAAAACGCTCCTTGGAAGCTTTGTCCTTTTCTTTTTTAAGGCCCTCGCGCTCGATCTCGAGCTGCATGATCCCGCGGTCCACTTCGTCAAGGACCTGCGGCTTGGAATCAATCTCGGTCCGCAGCCGGGCGGCGGCTTCATCGATCAGGTCGATCGCCTTGTCGGGGAGCTGGCGGCCGGAGATATAGCGGTGGCTGAGCGTGGCCGCCGCGATCACGGCCGGGTCGGTGATCCGCACGCCGTGATGGACCTCGTAGCGCCCCTTCAGCCCGCGCAGGATCGAGATCGTATCTTCCACGCCCGGCTCCTCCACCATCACGGGCTGGAAGCGGCGCTCGAGCGCGGGATCCTTCTCGATGTACATGCGGTATTCGTCGAGCGTCGTCGCGCCGATCATGTGCAGTTCGCCGCGCGCCAGCATCGGTTTGAGCATGTTGCCGGCGTCCATCGCGCCCTCGGCCTTGCCCGCGCCGACGACGGTGTGCATTTCATCCACGAACAGAATGATCTCCCCCTGGCTGTCGGTGATCTCCTTGAGCACGGCCTTGAGGCGTTCCTCGAACTCGCCGCGGAATTTGGCACCCGCAATCAGCGCGCTCATATCCAGCTGGATGAGCCGTTTGTTTTTGAGGCCCTCCGGCACGTCGCCGTTGACGATCCGCTGGGCCAGGCCTTCGGCAACCGCCGTCTTGCCGACGCCGGGTTCGCCGATCAGGGCGGGATTATTCTTCGTGCGCCGGGAAAGGATCTGGATCAACCGGCGGATCTCCTCATCCCGGCCGATCACCGGGTCTAGCTTCCCCTTCCGGGCCATATCGGTCAGGTCGCGGCCGTATTTTTCGAGGGATTGGTAGGTGGATTCCGGATCGGCGGAGGTGACGCGCTGCGAGCCGCGCACGGATTTTAGCGCGGCCAAAACGGCATCCTTGGTCAGACCGTAGCCGGCGAGCCGTTTGCCCTCCGCCGAATCCGCCAGCGCCAGCAGGATGTGTTCGGCCGAGACGTAATCATCCTGCATCCCCTTGGCGTAGCGTTCGGCCGAATCCAGCACGCCCGCCGCGGCCTGCGCGAGGCCGACCTCCAGGTTGGCGCCGCCGATCTTCGGGCGCCGCTCCAGTTCCTTTTCCAGGTCGGCGCGGAGCGCCTGCACGCCGCCGGCGGTCTTGGTGACGATCACCGGAACGATGCCGTCCTCCTGGCGGATCAGTGCCAGGAGCAGGTGCGCGGGCTCAATCGCCTGATGGTGCAGGTCGGCGGCAATCTGCTGCGCCTGCATGATCGCTTCCTGGGATTTTTGAGTAAATTTATCGAGTTTCATTTCCGTACTCCCGTTGTGAATTTATCCACTTAACGCCGGCTTCCCCGGCCGGTAAAATTTCCCATTGCCGGGCATCCCATCCGCCCGAACCCGCACCCGGATATGGAATAATTATGAGGAGGGGCTCGCGGTCTCGGCGGCCGCCGGTTTGCGGCCGCGTTGAAATTTCATTGATTTATTTTTGCTCCTATGAACTCATTATGCGGGTAATAATATATATTTTTCATTAATCGCGGGTATAGGATTAACGCCGTGGAAATCCGCGCCGGATTTGGATTTTCCACGGGCGGGTAACGGGGGGTGTACAGGATGAGCTTGCGGTTCCCCAGCCCAACCTTGAAGCTCCCGCCCGGGAGGGCTTATGCATCAATCGCGCAGCAGCGAATATTCATAGGCATCGTTCCAAATCGGCGCGCCATGCTCATCGGTGTGGACGAATCCGAACTTGCGGAAGCTGCCTTCCCGTTTGAATCCGACCCGCTCGAGCAATTTCCAGGAGGCCGCGTTTTCGGGATTGCAGCGGGCCATGATGCGATGAATATTGTGTTTTTCAAATCCATGCGCAGTCAGGGCGGCCGCGGCTTCGGATCCGTACCCATTGCGCTGGTATTTGGGATTGAATATATATCCCAGCTCCCAAGTCAGCAGCCACAACGGTTCCGCCTGCTTGAAATACAGGTGTCCGATCATTTTCTTTTTGTCTTTCAGCTCCACCGCCAGGAAGTCGCTCCCCTGAGACCGCTCCAGGGCCATGGCTTTTGCTTCTTCGATCGAGACCGGTTTCCCGGGTTCAAAAGCATACACGGCCGGTTCCGACAAATATTCATATAAATCCACGTAATCATCCGGGGAAAACCGCCGGATAACCAATCGCTTGGTTTCGATCATCTCGCATTTCCTTTTAGGCGGGCTGGAAACCGGTTAGAACGCAGCCCGGCACACAGCCGCAAAGAACCTTCATGCACTTTCCTGAGCCTTGACGTAATTATCCTCCGCATCGCCGTTCCGGCTTTCATTTAACAGGGAACTCAGCTCCCCGAGATGATAAAGGCTGTGCCGCATGAGGAAAATGACGACTCCCAATTTCGTCCCGCCCGCCCACGGGAAGGCGGTATTCTGAGCGGAATATTCCATCCCGGAAAGCCATGAATCGGTTTTCGCCCGGAACAGCCGGATGCAATCGATGACGTCCGCCCGCGTAGGCAGGTCCTCCTCTTTCACCGTCTCGAAATCCGCCTCAAACGGCTTCCCCGACGCAAAATGCAGGCCGGAAGCGTCTTCGAGATAATATTTCGTTGCATGCAATATATGAAAAGCGAGCCTGGCCGGGCGGACGGCGCGCCTCCCCGCATGGAGCCAGGCGTCATCGTCAAAGTCATCGACCAGCCGCTCAAACACCCGCCAGGTGTGGGCATACTGCGATTGGAATTCCCGTTCCATAGTTACCTCCAGCTTCGATCGGTGTACCGGTATTCGACCTTTCATCCGCCGCCGGCCGGCATTTATGGAAAGGCGATCATTATGGGGTGCTCAGGATGAATCCAAAAAGGTAATCGCCCATCTCCGTATCCAGCAATTCCGCCCTGGTAATCGGCATTACCGTGGGAGTTGTCGGGCGATATCCCTCGGGGGCCGTTGCGCGAAGCTCAAGCTCGAAATCCGCGAGGGATTCGCAGGTGTTCGGAAAGATGCTCAGAAAGAATTCCCCGTTTTCACCGCTTACCGGTTCATATAAATAATTCTTTTCACTGATCCCATCCGTAAGCTCAAATGCGACACCCGCGAGCGGCAGTTCCTGGTCATCCCATAATCCATTCCCGTTGGCGTCGATCCAGGCTTTGGCGGTGCCAAGATAGCAACCGTCTTTAAACGCGGGCACCTGGCCCAGCAGGGAACAGCCGAGCAATTGCGGGATGATGAACAGGAAAACAAGAATTTTTCCGGATGCCTGCCTGGTTCCAGCCATATTTTCTCCTTTTGACAGCGCCGAATTAATCATCGGCCCGGCCCCGGTTCCTGCCTGCGGTGTATCGGCAAGCCTTGCGCAAGCATTTTATCCGAAAACGCAGGAGGCCATTGCGCGGTTTCCCCGAACGATGGGCATCCGGAGAAGCCTTGTCTCTTCGGCGGGAGTCTGTAAATTACAAAAACCGCCGCCCTGCATTTTCGTGGCGGCGGTTTTATCCTAACGGGGTCTCAAGCGGCATTCCGCCTATTCCAACCAGGACCAATGGAAATCGTCCCGGTTGATCACGCCGGGGTCGTTCAGCAACGCATCGTAATTTTTGTTTGAAATGAGAGACCAGCTTTCCCCGGGATAGCTGTGCCAGCTGACCCAATAGCTGATTCGGGGATAAGCGGTCTTGATCTTGGCGATGATCTGGGAGGTATCCCAGGTTCCAGCCTTCGCTGCCGGCCCGCCGATCTTCGGGCCCAGCTCGGCCACCCCCAACGGCTTTTTCATCGAAACGTACGTGGCATAATCCCCGAGGATCAGATTATCCTCGTAATTCGTGCCGGCGATGATATCTACATAGGCATCGCCTGGATAGGCCCAGTCCACTGTCCGATTCCAGGTTGACGTATTCTTTTCTCCAAAAGACTCATTCGGGGAATACACCCAGATCAAATTGTTCAGTTGCTTGGTCTCGGTGAAATAATCGTGCATATGCCGGTAGACGTGGACGTAAGGCGCAGGGTCGTTCGGGTGCGACCGCATTCCCCACCAGAACCAGTTCCCATTCATCTCCTGCATCGGCCGGAAGAGGACCACCACCCCCGCATCCCTCAATTCCGTCAACGCCGCCGCGACCCGGTCGAGCTTTCTCAGCCAAGCCGCATTTACCGGCTTGGCGGGATCGATCAGGTCGTCGAGGCCGGTGACATGCACGAAACCGGCTTCATTCTGCGTGCCGGCGGGACCGTCGAACGTTCCAGGGTTGTTCACCAGATCGGATTCGTCGTTGACCCAGGGATTTTGCGGGGTGAGCGTGATGGTGACGAGTCCGCCCGCCTTGGCGTATTCGATCAGCGCTTTGTTGGTTTGAGCAAGTTCCTCGGGGGTGAAGATTTTCAAATACTCATAATCCACCCCGATAATTCCCACCCATTGCCCGGTCTCGGTGTGCAGCTTTTCTATCATGTTCGCGTATCCGCGGACCCACGAGCTGGAGAGGATTTCCGTCCCATGATAGCAGTTCTGCCCGCTGATGACGCCCGCGAAAGGACCGTTCGAGAGACTGGTGATGTAATCCAGGATTTCCGTTCTCCGGGCATCCACGTCGGCGGCGGTGATTCCATCCGTCGGCGTGAATTGCGGCTCTTCGGTTGGTTCCATGGTCGGAGTCCGCGGCGTTTCCGTCGGGTCCGGTGTTGGTTCAACCGTCTTTTCCGCTGTGCAACCCGAAATCAGTAAGCCTAAAACCATGACGAGAACGGCCGCATACCCGTTTTTCTTAACCATGGCATTCTCCTTTCGATTTGACCGAATGCTGCGTTTCTCCATGTCGAACTCCGCCAAACCGACCATCCCGGTTATTGCTCCGCATCCTTTATGGCCAGGGAGAATGTCGAGCCGTCTTCCATCGCGCTCACCGCCGATACCGGGTGTTCCATGGCGGCGAAGACGCCCTTCCCGAGGATGTAGCCGCACGCCTCGCCGGCGTCGGCGGCGTCGAAAGCGCTATCCGAGAATTTATCATCCGGATAATTATGCTCATAGGTCGCAAGGTAAAACGCCTGCCCCGCTTCCGGTTTGAACTCCCTCACCAGCAGCGCGTCCGCGCGAATGGCGCCCATCGCGCACGCTCCGGTCCGCGGGTCGATGATCGCGGCGATGCGCGGCGTTTTGTAATCGTCGTGCTCATAATCCAGCCCGAACAGCGCCGACGCCAGCGCATCCCGCATGCGCATCCCGGATCCGAGCTTTTCGGCGATCGGGTCGGTCTGGCTGCCGTTGGCCACCACCGCGAAATTATCGGCGAGCCGCAGACAGTTGTAGGATATGTAGGGATTCTTACGGACATCCGCTTCACTTCCCTCCTTGGGAACGATCGCCACCGATCCGCCGATGATTTTTGCCTGGCGATTGGGGAAGGACCTGGAAGACACGCGGTACATCAACGCCAATTTTCCCGCTTTTGTCCTGCCGACTGCGACAATTCTTCCGACATACATGTTCAACTCCTCCTAATCCTGTTCCGGAATATTTTCACCCCAGAGCCTTTCGAGGGTTCGCGCTTTCTCCGCGATCTCCCCGCTTTCGAAATGTTGCATCTCAAACAGCCCGGCCAATTCCGCGTAGAGCGGCGGCATCTCCAGAATTTCCGCCACCTGCTCGCGCACCCATTTATCGTACGCGATCGGGTACACCCGGCGCGAGATAAACAGCGCCTGCAGGAATTCCCCGAACGCGTGCCACAGGCGGTGGAAGGATTGAAAGTACAGGCCGCGCCCGGCATACCCCGGGATATGGTCCAGGTTGTTCATCCCGAACCGGCGCACCATCTCCATGCGCTCCCGGCGCAGGTCCTCCCCGTAATACGGCAGCCATTGATTCTTCAACCGCCGCAGGTAATCGCCCCCTTCCCAGAGCGGCACGCTATAGGCCAGAAGGTTGCCGATCGCCGGCTCAAACGCATCCGGGCCGGAGGTCCAATTATGACCGCCGGGCTCGAACGACCCATCGACGAACTCCAGATCCACCTGCGAATATTTTCCGACGGCTCGCAGCGCCTGGAAAACAGGATCGGTCCGGTTGGCGATTTCCCATGCCCGCTCCAAATCCCGCCCCCGGGCTTTCAGGGTTTCCGGTTTTACGAGCACGGCGATATCCAGGCAGCTGTCGGGGACCGCCTTTCCGCGCGCGCAGGAACAGGTTAAGAGCACCGCCTGCACGTCCGGTTGGCAGCCGAAGATTTCGACGATGTGCGCGGCAGCCTGCTCGTGCCGGATTGTTGGATATGCGGATTTTATCGTGTACATGGATGCTTTCCCACATTGCCCGGCGTCCGGCGGATAGCCGATCATCCATCCGCACGGGAGTGCGGAACCATTTTACTCGAACCCCCGTCGCGGATGAGGCCAATGGCCATCCCGCCGATTCGGGATCGTAACGCGGCGCCTTTATAAATAGCTTTGCATCGCATCCGTCAACCGGGACAGGTAAGCCTGCCCTTTCACCGTTACCGCGGCGAGATAACCGTACATCCGCCACAGATCGCGCCGCTCCCGGAAACCGGGGTCTATCGGCAGCTCCTCCCGGTACCCGAGAAAAAAATCCCCGGGGACCGGCTGGAAATAATCGATAAACGCCAGATCCATTTCCGGATGGCCGTAGTAAACCGCCGGATCGATAATAACCGCCCCCTCTTCGGTGCTGATGAAGTTGTTCTGCTGGGCGTCTCCATGCAGCAGGGTCGGGGTGATTTCCGGTCCGCACAACTCCGGCAGGCGGGAAATAATCCTCTCCACCCCGGAAGCCGTGGAAAGCGGCAGGTTGCCGGAATCGACAGCCGCCTTCAGGCGGGGCAACAGGCGGTGTTGTCCGTAAAAGATGCTCCACTCCCGGATGGGAGTATTTTCCTGCGCCAGCGGGCCGAAGTAGTTATCATGAGGAAATCCGCAGCAATCGGATTTGATGCGATGGATCCGCGCAAGCGTTTTTCCCATCTTTCGCCACTCGCGCGGGCCGCGCTCGACGGGCGTTTCCGCCACCGTGATGAACAGCATTCCGTCCGCCGCCGGGATGATCCCCACTGGAGCCGGGACCCGGATCCCGGCTTTCGTTGAAAGGTATTGCAGATCGTTCCGCTCGGTTTCAAACTGATGTTCCGCGTCGGACGCTGCGCTGTATTTAACGAATACCCCGGCCGTCCCATCCGAGAAAATTCCCGCCGGATGGCAGGCTAAATCGGAGAGATCCTGAAAACTCTCGATATGCCAGGCCTCCCCGCGGCAGTTGGAAACGGCCGCCTCGAGTGGTCCGCGGACCTGGTTGCTGTTCAGCATCATGGGATACATTATCCAGTACGGCGCATTCCGGCCATAAAGCAACGGAGTAGGAATCTGTGAGCGCGCGGAATTGCCGGGGTTTATTTTTCGGATATTCTTTTTTCCAGGAATTCATCAAAATGCGCGTAAAACGCCGCCTTATCGGCAAGATGCACATTATGATCCGGATCGGTCATTTCGAACGCCAGGCAATCCGGGATCATGGAGCTCATTTTTTCAAAATCCGCATCCTTCACCGCGCCGCTCCCTTTCGACCGGATCAGCAAAACCGGGCATGAGATTCGCGGCAGCCATTCGTACCAATCGCAATAGTTGGCAATATTGGCGGCGATGGCCTGGGTGCTGAACATCATCCCGTATCCCTCTTCCGTCTCCACCAGGCTGTTCATGAAGTACTGATAGCTCTGTTCGGATTCCATGTCCCTCCGGATGGTCTCCTGCGCCTCCGAAAAACTCTTGAACGGCAGCGGCCAGTTCCCGGTTACGGGATCGACCGGCACGATCCTATCCACCGCCAATTCGCCGGCTGGTTCCGGCCCGGCCGCCGATTTATCCAGAATGGCCAGCGCACGGACGTAGCGCGGGTGCATCGCCGCAAGGTATCCGGCGATATGACCGCCCATCGAGTGGCCGACCAGGATCGCCGATTCAATTCCCAGATAATCCAGGAGGGAGATCATATCGCCCGACATTTCTTGCGCGGTGTACTTTGAAGTCGGTTTGCCGCTCAATCCATGCCCGCGCAGATCCGGTGCGATGATCCGGTATCGGTCCCCATAATGGCGCATGAAATCGATCCAGGTTTCCCCCCTGCCCCACCGCCCGTGAAGGCAGAGAATAGCCGGGGCATCATTTTCCGTACCCCGGTAAAAAATATTTATATCTTTCAGATGCGCCATTTTACGATGGATCGTTATGTTTCCCATGCAGGGCGACCTCGTTCACCGTTCCCCAAGCTGGAGTATCAATCATCCGGCGGCGGCCGGTCCGATGATTATTGGCCATTCCGTCCATGCTGCGTTTTCTATTCTTTTTTTCCAAGCAGTTTTAACCCAAAAAGGAACACCCAGAAGAAAAACGGGATCAGGGCCGACCGCTGGATCAAACCCATCCATCCGGCGAACATATCCGGAACCGCGGCTCCTTTGGAGGCAAACACGAACACCATTACCGCCAGGGCTTCCACCACGCCCAGCGCGAGGGTCCAACCCCAAAACGATTGCCAGCGGGGATCCTCCCGGAACCGGCGGCCATACACGAAGATAATGACCGGCATCAACAGAAAGACGAAACCTCCGGCCAGGCCGTGGATGACACCGTGAACGGACATCTGTGCGGGAAGCGTATCCGCAGGGTCCATGACAAACGGCCCGGATATCAGGAACAGCGCCGCTAAAATCATCAGCAACAGCTTCCCGGCCCGTGACGCTTTCCCGGTTTGGAATTCGGCGGCGATCCCGCGGGAGAAGGCGAGCAGCAATCCGCCCAACAGTAAAAAATTAATAATTTGGATCCAGCCGCGCGGACCGAGGGAAAGGGCGCTGATAAAGGAGTTGGCCGGATCGTATCCGGGGCGGATCAGGCCTTCGACGGTGAAGATCCCCACAAACAGCACAGGGGCGAGGATGCCCGCCCACGCCGTGAGTTTGCGGAAAGTATTCGCTGATATGCGCATCGGTTTCTCCTGTTGGAAAATCGCGTTCGGGACGGCGCCCCTTCGGACATTCCACGGATTGTACGCCTTTAGCGCAACAGCGCTGAGGCGCACCAGAGGACCGGCGCCTGGCCATGCAGGTTGCCGGTAATGCGCGGGCGGCCGAGGTAGTAATCGAGGGAGTATCCCTTGGGGGTCCCGGCGCACACGTCCTTTACGTTTCCCGATCCGTCCAGCTGCTTCACCAGCCCGAGCCAGGCCTTGCGCGCCGCCGGGCCGAAAGTCCGGCCGTCCAGCCAGTTATGCCGCACGCCGGTGATCATCCCAAATGCGAACATGCCCGTCCCCGAAGTTTCCGGCCAGGCTTCGGGGATATCGATCAACTGGCGCCACAATCCGTCGCCGCCCTGAAACGGGAGCAGCGCCGCCATCATGCGGGTGAAGCCCGCAAGGATGCGCGCATGGTCCGGATGCTCCTCCGGCAGCGCGCGCAGCAGTTCCGCCATGCCGGCCGCCATCCAACCGTTGCCGCGGGACCAAAAGAACGGTGAATCCGGCGCGTGGAAGAAGAGCCCATTCGGCTGCTGGAGCCTATCCAGGTAGGCGGCCATTGCGCGGGCGGCGCGGTTGCGGTACTTGTCGTCCCCGGTCGCGCGGAAGGCCTGGACCTGCAGGAGCGTGATCATGTACATGTCGTCGATCCAGTAACGGGCTTCGGTCGAGATGCCGTCCGGGGTGGCGGCCTGCCACTGCCCGTCCGCGAAGCGCAGGCCCGGGTCGAGATACTTCGGGTCCTTCGTCTGGAGATAGATCTCGAGCGGCACCGCCCCAAACACCCGGAAGTCGACATGGGATTCAGAATTGACGATCCCCGCACCGACAGGCGCCAGAAGCGGGTCGAACATATGGATAAGCCTTTCCAGCAGGCCGGCATCTCCGGCGAGCCGGGCGAGGTTCAGGGCGCCATACCAGGCGCAGACTTCGGGGTAGTAGACGTAACGGCCGGGCGCCTCTAACGGGCGCGCCGCGAAGTTTTCGGCGGCGCGCCTGCCGACCTCGCGCGGCGAAGCTCCCGCCGGCCAATCCCGAAATCCCTCCATATAATCAGCGATCATCGCAACCGTCCTTATTTACCGGCGCCCGGCTTTTTTTATGCGCTTATACAATCTGCAACATCTCGTCAAAAGACATATTCACTTCGGCTTCCACCACCGGCTGCATCTCCCGCCACATCTCCATGAATGCCTCTTTGCGGCGTTCCAGTTCCTCGAGCGTAAAGGCATGCAGCGTCATGGTATCCTGGATGCGCTCCCGGAATTTGCCGGGCAGCCGCATCAATTTCTCCGCGCAGTAATACCGCCATTTCATGTCCGCCACCAGTTCATTATTCAGCCCGAACAGCATATCGAAGAAATAATTCAATCCCTGATCGAACATGTGGTGGGCGCTGATAATATTGCCCCGCTCCACCCACAATTGGGTCAATCTATTAATGTACCATTCGGAACCGGTCAACCCGGACATCAACAGCCATTTTCGCTCATCCGGTTTCAAGGGGACCTTGTCTTCGATCAGCCGTGAAATCCCGCCGCCGGGATCATAATAAATTTTCGCCCGGGCGTAGGTCCACCGCCGCGACATATCCCAGGGCGCGGCGAGATCGGTTTCATAATCGGAAATCCAGCATTGGACTTCGATACCCTCCACTTTCTGGAACTTGCCGGGCATGGGAGTCTGGGAACCCAATTTATTGAAAATGGCGATATCGATGTCGGCCGAGCGGTCGAAATACCCCCGGGCAATCGCCCCCAGAAATACAATCCCGGCGACGTCATCCTGAAGATACGGTTTTACGAAGGCTTCGGCGATCCGGACGGCCTTTCCCAGCAGGGCGGGATCGGATGATTGGATGGAGAACGGAGTGCTCATGAGCTCCTTTGATCCACGCGAAACGCTCCGTATGAGCCGCACGGGCGTTTCCGGGAATTAATCCAATGCGAAGGTTCCCGGGTATGGCGGGGTTTGGTTCTTCTCGCGCCGTGAATTCGTCACTTCAATCGCTTTTCAATTTCGCCCATGGATGCCAGGAAGGCGTCCTCCAGGTCGATGGTATTGGCATTCGCCAGCACGATGATCGACCAAAGGCAATCCGCCAATTCGTGGGCCAGTTTTTCCTGGGCTCCGGGGATCTCCCGGCGGCCGTTTTGCGCCACGATCAGTTTCGCCATATCGCCGACATCGCCGATAAACCCCAGCGCCAATTCCTGGTTGGTCCAGGCGGTGCCGAAATGTTCCTCCTCGAACCGCACATATTGGGCGCGGACGGAAAGCGCTCGCGAAATGAGGGCGTTGAATTCCATAGTCTGCAATTCCTTTCTACCGGGAAACGGGCATGAATATTCGAGCGGCCGGTATAGGATGAGCTGATAGTCCGCTCACAAGAGAATGGAGGCCGGTTTCGCCGAATTGTCCAAAGGGCCGGCCCCGGCGGCCAGGGCTCCCATGGTTCGACCGTCTTCCATTTGGAATAATTATACTTATTCCATGTCTGCGCAGGCCGGAAAAATGAGCACCCGGATATCACCGAAAAGGACCGAAACACCGGATTCTTTATACTTGTGACCGGTGTTTTCGGCTCTATTTATTGTTTCGGTGTTCCAGAATTTGAAGTTAGGCTGAGTAAACGCCCTAGTCCGGACATTAGGCAAGTACTTCGGCGGGCGGAAGCAAGACGAAACGGGAAAACAGACCTGACAGGTCTTAAGACCTGTCAGGTCTTATGCCGCATTCCGGCGTCCGGTATGGGCGCCCGAATATCCGCCGGAAGGGGTCCGGTCGGGCTCTCTTGGGGATTGCCTGTGGCATGCGGCCGGGAAACAGGCGAAAAAACCTGCGGCGTCTGAAAGCCGTATGTGTGTTACACTGAATTGCTCCTAGCAATAAAAGCGTCAATGGATCCCCCGTTGTACTTAGGCCGCCGGATGATCTTAACGCCGGCGGTCACTCAATTCACGGCCCGCGCCGTAGAAGGAAGCAGCAAATGGATATCCGAATATACGTTGGAAACCTGGCGAAATCGACCACCGAGGACGAGATCAAGGCTTTGTTCGTCCAGGAAGGTGAAGTGACCACGGTCGATCTGGTCAAGGACCGGGACAGCGGTCTGTCCAAGGGCTTTGCCTTTGTCACCATGACTTCGCAGGAAAGCGCAGACAAAGCGATCGCCAAATTCAATGCCTATTCCCTGGCGGGGAATGAGCTTAAAGTAAATGTCGCCAAACCCCGCGTGGAACGCGCGAAGTAATTTCCGCGACAAAACAAAAACCTCGCTCCACCGCGGGGTTTTTGTTTTAACACGATCCCTTGCCGCTCCTCCCCCTGCAACCCGCCGCCATTCGTTTGGGGCGGGCCGGCCTGCGGCGGTCCGATCGGAGGCTGTTTTCAGCCGGCATGGGTTATTCAGGGGCTTTTTACTTCATTGTATGGTACACTGGTACTCAAGCAATTAGGATTTGTAGGTTCCTTATACCAGTCCTTTTCCGGCTGGTATTTTTGTTCCTCTTTCTATTGTTCCGTGTTCAGAGAGCCTGAGGCGAACATGACATTTCAAATCGGCGATAAAGTCATTCATGCGACTCACGGGATTGCGGATATCATCAATGTCGAATCCAAAGAAGTATCCGGAATTTCCTCCGACTATTATGTCGTCCAAACCCGGAGTTTGATCCTCTGGATTCCGCTGATCAACCAGATTAAAAGCAGCCTCCGGCTGCCGACCACCAAAAGCGGCTTTGCAAGCATTCTCGAGATCCTGCGATCCCACAATGCGCCGCTTCCCGAGAATCGCAATGAGCGGAAGTCGCACATTCACAACCGGCTCACGGACGGCGCGATCGAATCCGTGTGCGGGCTCATCCGCGATCTTTCGTTCTGCCGGAAAAACAAAAAGCTCAACGACACCGAGACCTCCATTTATAAAAACGCGGTCGTAAAACTCGTGGATGAATGGCAGTATTCCATGTCCGTTTCCCAAGCCCAGGCCACGAGGGAATTAAACACGCTCTTGGACGAAAGTTATGTGCTTTCGTTAAAAAACAGCAATTAACCCGCCGGCGCCGCCACTCCCGGCGCTTTTGGGCGACAACGGCAAATTCATCTCCGCCGGCGTCGAACGCATCGCCGGCGACATTCGCAAGATACTCCCCGACCATTAATCCGAAACCGGTCTTTATTTAATGAGCGTCACAATGCCGCCGGTCATTTTTATCAGGCTGGCAGGGGTGAGTCTAAAGACCGCATGGGGCGAACCGGCCGCGGCCCATATTTCATCCAGTTTCGTCAGGTCTTCATCGATGATCGTGAGGATCGGTTCGGTATGGCCGACCGGAGGCACGCCACCGACGGCAAACCCGGTTGCCTGGCGGACAAAATCGGGGTCGGCTTTTTTCACCGCCTCGCCGATCAGGCTTTGAATTTTCTCCTCATTGACCCGGTTGATCCCGCTGGCGATGACCATCACCGGCCTGCCGGTGGATATGGTCCGGAAGATGATGGATTTGGCGATCTGCCCGATCGAACAGCCGATCGCGGAAGCCGCCTCGGCCGAGGTTCTCGTGGATGCCGGCAGTTCCACCACCTCCCCGGTTTCCCCCAAAGCGGTCAGGGCATCCTGAAATTTTTGGGCACCGGGACTCAACGCTTCGGCCATTGTTTTTCTCCACCCGCGAATGGATTGCGCTTTATGAAGCACAGGTCCGTCACCCGGTTCGCGACGACAAACCGGGTTCATTATTCTTATTTATGGATACAGGCCGGTGAATATCAGAATGAATCCGATCGTATCCACAAACCCGTGAACGATGACGGGCAGCCATAAATTCCTTTTGGAGAAGATGAAGATCAACGCCATCGTTACTCCAAAGAGGGAATTTTCCATCACGCCGCTGATCCCCTGATACCCGTGCCCCACCGCGAACAGGGCGGTGCACACCAAGACGCCGATCACGGATCCGATCCGGCGGTCGCCGAATAAATCCGACACATGTTTGAACAGATAACTCCGGTACGCAATTTCCTCGCCAAAGGCCGCGAACGTCCAGCTTATCAGCAGGGCGACCGCCAAATTCGCCCAATCGGCCTTCAGGGCGGTAATTTCCGACAAATCGATCCTGCTGCCTGTGACCGACTGAAAAAGCGGGACAAACAGGAATATGGAGGCGGCCTGGTACAGGATTGCGATCAGCAATCCCGCCGCCAGAGTGGATGAGACATTTTTGTTTTTAACGAATCCCAGATCCTCCCACGAGATATTCCGTGTATATAGTCTCAGGGCGCAAAAGAACAGAATGGCGAAGGTCAATACCGGCGATCGGATCAGGGCGAGAAATATTAATATGAATAATTCAAATAATATCCATGCGGTC